>JANXCW010000016.1 GCA_025059775.1 Armatimonadota bacterium | reverse complement strand
GAGTTTCGGGCGGAGTTGCAGGCGTTGGGGGTGCGGGTGACGGCGCTGGAGGAGGAGTTGCAGGCCCTGCGGGCCCGCCTGGACCAGACCCGCATCACGGGCACCCTGGAGTGGTGGTACACGGTGAACCAGACCCCCGCGGTCCCGCCGGACCTCATCTTCGGCCCCCGGATCCGCATCACCTACACCGGGACGGTGGCAGAAGGCGCAAGCGTCCTCTTGCGGGCCCGCTACATCTCCCGGACCGCTCCCCCGCCCCAGAACGCCTTGGACTTCGACCGGGGCTACCTCCAGCTGGACCGGTTCCTGGGCGTGGAGGGGCTGCAGCTCCGGGCGGGGCGGGATGTGGTGGTCCTGGGTCCCATCGGGTTCCTGCTGGACGAGGACTACTACAACGACAACCGCACCGGGGTCTTCCTTCGGTGGCGGCTGGGCGGGCTAGAGTTCCTCGGGTTCGCGCAATATGCGGATCCCAACCAGGCGAATCCCGCCACCCTGCTGGGGGGACGCCTCGCCTACGCCCTCCTTCCGGGCTGGACGGTTGGGGTGAACCTCCGCGGCGATACCGACCCCTCCGGGACCCTCCAGCGGGGGCTGGGGTGGGGAGCGGACCTCCGGGCAGAGCTCCTGAGCGGGGTCGTCCTCACCGGGGAGTACGTGCAGTACCGAAACGACGCCACGGGCCAGGTGGGCAACTACGGGTACGCGGAGCTCGCGCTGAACCTGGCGCAGCTGTCGCCCTGGGAGCGGGCCCCGCGGCTTGTCCTGTGGTACAAGAACCTGGATCCTTACGTGCTCCCGGCGGCCCCTGCACCCCGGGGGGAGTTCGCAAGTCCCGACTTCTTCGGCACCCTGGATCCCAACGCGGACCTGAGCGCGTGGGGGCTGCGGGTGGACTGGACCCTCACGGATGCCCTCTCCGCATGGGGCCTGGGAGAGTTCGGGAACTACAAATCCACTGGGGTCCCGTACGCCCTGTACGAGCTGGGGGTGACCTGGAATTTGGCCGCGAACACCTCCCTTTCCGTGTACTACACGAACATCGCGGTGAACAACGTGACCACCAATCAGGTGTTCGGCGCATACGCGTTCACCAGCTGGTAGCGTATCCGGGCCGGGGTACGATGCCTGTGCCCCGGCCCTTTGTTTTTGGGCGTGAAGCGCTTCCCCGAAGGGTTCCGCTGGGGGACTGCCACCAGCAGCCACCAGGTGGAGGGGGGGAACACCAACAACGACTGGTGGCTGTTTGAGCAGCAGCCCGGCCGCATCCGGGATGGAAGCCGCTCGGGAGCCGCCTGCGACTGGTGGCACCGGGCGGAGGAGGATTTCGACCGGATGCGGGCGCTGCACCAGAACGCCCATCGGCTTTCCCTGGAGTGGAGCCGCCTGGAACCGGAGCCGGACCGGTGGGAGGAGGAGGCCGAGGCCCGCTACCGCCAGATGCTGCGGGGACTGCGGGAGCGGGGGATTGAACCCATGGTAACCCTGAACCACTTCACCCTGCCCTTGTGGGTGGCCCAGCAGGGCGGGTGGGAGAATCCCAAGATCGTGTACTGGTTTGCGCGGTACGCAGAGCGCTGCGCGGAGGCGTTCGGGGAGCTCGTCTCCTGGTGGATCCCCATCAACGAGCCCAACGTGGTGGTGGCCCTGGGCTACCTGCACGGCAAGCACCCGCCGGCCGTCCGCAACCCGCTTCGGGCCTGGCAGGCCATCCCGAACCTCCTGCGGGCCCACGCGGCCGCCTACCGGGCTCTCCATGAGGTCCAGCGGGACGCTCAGGTGGGCACCGCCCACAACCTCCGTCCCTTCGATCCCGCCCGCCCGGATGGGAAGCTCGACCGTTGGATCTGCTCCGTGCACGGACAGTTCTTCAACTGGATGTGGCTGGAGGCGCTGCACCGGGGGGTGGTCCGTTCCGCCCTGGGACGCTGGGTCCTTCCGGAGTGCGCGGGAACCCTGGACTTCGTGGGCGTGAACTACTACACCCGGGACCGCCTTCGGTTCGCCCCCTGGCGGGTCTCCTACGGCCTCGCGCAGACCGTGCGGGATCCCGGTGCCGTCTACAGCGATGGGGACTACGGGGAGGTGTATCCGGAGGGCCTGTACCGGGTGGTGCGGGAGGTGTGGGAACGTTACCGCAGGCCCGTGTTCGTCACGGAGAACGGGCTCCCGGACGCGGACGACGACCTACGGCCTCGGTTTCTGGTGGAGCACCTCTCCGCCCTCCATCGGGCCATCGAGGAGGGCGCGGATGTGCGCGGCTACTACCACTGGTCGCTGGTGGACAACTTCGAGTGGGCGGAGGGGTGGAGCCTCCGGTTCGGGCTCATCGCCCTAGACCCCCAAACCCAGATCCGCACCTTCCGGCCCAGCGCCTATCTGTACGCGGAGATCTGCGCCCGCAACGCCCTGCCCGGGTAAGGAGCATGGGGACGGTATGCGTCGAGCGGCCAGGCTACCGTCGTCCCCACCGGGGCGCTCCGCTCCAGCCCAGGGCCCGGGAGATGCGCTCCGCGGCCTCCCGCACGAGGGGTCCCAGTTCCCGTCGGGCCCGCTCCAGGGAGATGGTGGCCACGGATCCCGAGACGCTCACCGCGCCTGCCACCGCGCCCGTGTGATCGAAGATGGGGGCGCCCACGCACCGGATCCCCTCCTCGTTTTCCACGTTGTCGATGGAGAAGCCCCGGGCGCGGACGAGGGCAAGCTCTTCCAACAGACGGGCGGGGTCCGTGATGGTGTTTGCGGTGCGGGCGGGAAGCCCGTGCCGGCGGAGGATTTCCTGAAGCTGCTCCTGCGGCAGATAGGCCAGCATGGCCTTACCCAGGGCGGTGCTGTGAGCAGGGAAGATGCGGCCCACCATGGAGGCCATGCGGATGGGGCCGGGGGACTCCACCTTCTCCACGTAGACCACCTGGCCCCCCTCCAGCACCGCAAGGTGCACGGTCTCGCCCGTGCGGTCCCGCAGGTCCTTGAGGATGGGGCGACCCACGGTCCGGAGTTCCAGCTGCTCCAGGCGCCGCGCGGCGAGCCACAGCACCCCAGCCCCGATGGTGAAGCCGCGGCCCACGGGGGTCACCAGTCCTTCCCGGGCCAGGGACTGGAGGAGGCGGTAGACGGTGGGGCGGGGGACCGCGATCCGCGCGCTGATCTCCGCAACCCCCAGGGGCCGGCCTGCCTCCCCCAGGACCCGCAGCACCGCCGCGGCCCGCTCCACGGATTGCACGCCGTTGCGCGCGTGTGCCCGGATCTTCATCGCTCCGTCCCTCCCAGCACCCGCCCTACCAAATACCCCTGCAGCAACAGGGTGATCAAGACCACGGGGGCGAGGGTGATGAGGGACATGGCGGAGAGCGACCGCCACTCGATCCCCCGCTGGGTGTGCTGGGCCGCGATGAGGGTGGGGAGGGTACGGGCCCGGTTGAAGGTGAGGATGAGGGCGAACAGGAGCTCGTTCCACGCGAACAGGAAGCAGAACAGGAACGTGGCCACCAGTCCCGGCACGGAAACCGGCAGGACCACGTGCCACAGGACCCGGGCCCGGGTCGCACCGTCCACCAGGGCCGCCTCCTCCAGGGAGGGCGGGATCTGACGGAAGAATTTGTGCATGAGCCAGGTGGCAAGCGGAAGGTTGAAGGTCACATACACGAGCACAAGACCCGTACGGGTATCGAGGAGACCCACCGTGCGCAGCAGGAGGAAAAGCGCTAGGGCGGTGACGATGGGGGGCATGATGCGCTGGGAGACGATCCAGAAGAGCACGTCCTCGTTGGTCATGGGTCCCAGCCGCACCCGAAGCCGCGCGAGCCCGTAGGCGGCGCTCGCGCCCAGGGCCATGGAGAGAAGGCTGCTGCTGCTTCCCACCACGAGGCTATTCAGGAGCGGTCCGTAGACCGTCTCCCGCTCTACCCCCAGGAGGAGGTTCCGCCAGGCGTCCAGGGTCGGTTGGAAGTCCACCCAGGGGAGGAACTTCGGCCCCTGGTGGACGGCGAGGGCGTCCTTCAAGGAGGCGGTCACAAGCCAGTACAGGGGGAAGAGACTGAAGGCGATGGTGGCCCCGTATGCGAGGTCAAACGCGTGGAGACCCCGGTAGTAGGCGTGCAGGGTGAGGCTTTCTGTGCGGGTGCCGGGTCCTCCGCCCGTGATGATGAAGATGACGTCCACGATCTTAAAGGCCTCTACGGCCCGCAGGAAGCCCGCGGTGAGGAGGGTGGGGATCATCAGGGGGAGGGTCAGGTACCGGAGGGTCTGCCCTCCGGAGGCCCCATCGAGCTGGGCTGCCTCCCAGAGCTCTTCCGGAAGGGCCTGCAGGCTGGCCAGACACAGGACGAAGGGCGTCCACTGCCACACGTCCACCAGGATCATGGACAGAAGGGGCAGCGTATCTCCGCTCACCCAGCCGAGGGGTGGAAGGCCCACGGCCTCCAGGATGGCGTTGAGGGGACCGATGGTCTCGTTGAGCAGCATCCGCCACATATACCCCACCGCGATGGGGGTGAGGGCCATGGGGATGACGAAGAGCACGCGGAAGAAGGCCCCTCCCGGCAAGGGACGGTATACCAGGAGCGCGAGCCCGAACCCCAACAGGACCTCCAGGCTCACGGCTCCCGCCACGATCGCCACCGTGTTCCCGAGACTTGTCCAGAACCGGGGATCCGTGAGCAACCGATGCCAGTTCCCCAGGCCCGCGAAACTGAGGTGCAACCCGCCGACCTATGAAGGCCTCCAGCATGGGGGTCATGATCATGGCGGGGCAGATGGTATTCACGCGGATGTTGTGCCGGGCATAGTCCAAAGCCATATTCCGGGTGAGGGTGAGCACCCCGCCCTTGCTGGCATTGTAGGCTGCGTTCTCCACGAGACCGATGAAACTGGCGATGGATTCGATGTTGATGATGCTGCCGCCCCCGCTGCGGATCATGTGGGGAATGGCGTACTTGGAGCAGAGGTATACCCCTTTCAGGTTCACGGCCAGCACCCGATCCCAGTCCGCCTCCTCTGTGTCTACCACCGTGGCCCGGAGGGTGATCCCCGCGTTGTTCACGAGGACGTCCAGCCGACCGAAGGCCTCCACGGTGCGCTCCACCATCCGGCGCGCATCCTCCGCCCGGCTCACGTCTCCCCCACGAAGAGGGCTTCCCCCAGGGCCCGCAGCTCCTGGCAAGTCCGCTCTCCGACCTCCACCTGGACATCGCTCGCGGACAGTCCGTTCTTTTTGGCGCGAGCTCTACTTCGCCGGGGATCCGCGGACTCCTGCTAGCTTTCGCCCAGCAGGGCTTCCACGACACCGTGCGGCCACCGCCGCGTTGGCGCCCTTCCCGCCCGGGCCCATGGGCAGTCGGTGCGGGGGAGGTTCTCGCCCCGGGCAGGCAATCGCGGCGTCAGCACGAGGAGGTCCATGACGAGGCTGCCGACCACCGCTACGGTTGCCATGGCGCTCCCTCCTTCTTACGCTGGGGGAAGGCGGAATCCCTCATGGGAGGTTCGGCGTGAGTGCGTGGCGCGTCCTCGTGACCTCGCGCTCCTTCCTGGAAGCCGCGCCCGAGGCCGCCCGGAGGCTTGAGGAGGCCGGCGTGGAGCTGCTCCGGGCTCCCGCAGACCGGCCCCTGGAGGAAGAAGAGATGGCAGGGCTGCTGGGCGAGGTGGATGGCATCGTGGCGGGCGTGGACCGGATCGGCCGACGCGCCCTCCAAAAAGGTGCTCCCCGCCTCCGGGTCATCGCCCGCGTGGGGGTCGGGGTGGACACCATAGACCTCCAGGCGGCCACGGAGCTGGGGGTGGTGGTGACCAATACCCCGGGGGCCAACGCGGAAGCGGTGGCGGAGCTCGCGTTCGGACTCATGATCGTACTGGCCCGTGGGATCCTGTCGGCGGATCGGGGGGTCCGTGAGGGTCGATGGGTGCGACCCTTTGGCGTGGAGCTGTTCGGGAAATGCCTGGGCGTGGTGGGATTCGGACACATCGGGCAGGCGGTGGCGCGGCGCGGCGTGGGATTCGGGATGGAGGTGGTGGCCTCCGATCCCCTGGTGGACCCGGAGGTGGCGCGGACGCTAGGCGTGGCCCTGGTTCCCTTTCCGGAGGTCGTCGCGCGCGCGGACTTCCTCACCCTGCACGTCCCCCTCCTCCCGGAAACCCAGTATCTGGTGGGCGAGGCGGAGCTACGTCGGATGAAGCCCACCGCGTATCTGATCAATACCTCCCGTGGGGGCGTGGTGGACGAAGCCGCCCTCACGCGGGCCCTTCAGGAGGGGTGGATCGCAGGCGCAGCCTGCGATGTCTTCGAGGAAGAGCCTCCGGTCCGTTCCCCGCTCCTCCAAGCACCCAACGTGGTCCTCACGCCCCACGTGGGCGGGCACACCCGGGAGGCCGCGGCCCGGGCCGCCCGGCAGGCCACAGAGCAGGTCCTCGCGGTTCTCCGGGGAGAGCGTCCGCCGCACGTGGTGAACCCGGAGGTCTTCGAGCGGCGGTGATCCCCTAGGCATTCCGTGCCGCGATCCTCCTCCAAAAGGCCCGGTCCTCCACCACGGCCCGGTACACGGCGGCGGCGGCACGGTAGCGGATGTAGCGCTCTGGGTCGGGCGTGTAGTGCTGGACGGGCCAGGTGAACCGGCCCACGGCTTCCTGCCAGTCCCGGAACACTCCCACCGCGTACCCCGCCAGAATGGCACTTCCGAGCGCCGCGGCCTCCGTGCGGTTCAGCCGGGCGTACGGGACGCCGAGGACGTCGCACTTGATCTGGTTCCACAGATCGCTGCGCGCGCCCCCTCCCACCACCCGAACCTCCCGGAGTCCCTCCACGCCCGATCGATCCCGGGCGATCTCCAGGTAGATGGCGTACTCGTAGGCCACGCTCTCCAGCATGGCCCGGTATAGGTGCTCCGGTCCATGGGTCCAGGCGAGTCCCAGCCACGCCCCGCGAAGTTCCGGCTGATTCGGGCACACCCGGCCAGCGAGGTGGGGAATGAAGAAGAGTCCGTGGCAACCGGGCGGGACCACCTGCGCCCGGGCATCGAGCTCCGGGTAGTCCCAGCGATCCGGCCCCGCCACTTGGCGCACCAGATCTCGCCACCACCGGAGATTCAGCCCGCCCCCGCCGACGTATCCGATCAGGTACCACCGCTCTCTGGGCACCATGCGGGCGCAGAGCAGGGTACCGGTGCGAGCGTCGGGGGCGAAACGGTCCACGCACACGCTGAGGACGGAGGCGGTCCCGGCCGCATCGTAGGCCATGCCTGGCTCCAGCACGCCGGCTCCGAGCATGGCCGCGGCCTGATCCCCGGCGCCCGCGGCCACCGGCGTGCCGCTCCGCAGCCCCATGGCCCGTGCAGCCTCCCGGCCGAGCCGTCCCACGATCTCCCAGGGCTCTACGATCCGCGGGAGGCGATCTGTGGGAATGCCGAACTGCTGGCACAGGGCTTCGGACCACCGACCGCGCTCCGTATCGCTGAGGCAGCTGAAGTGGAGATACGTGGGATCCACGAACGCCTCCTCCCCCCGCATCCCGCACAGGCGCATGGTCACGTACCCCGCGGGCATCACGAACTTGCAGATCCGGGCGAAGGCCTCGGGCCGCTCGTGCATCCACCACAGGATCTTCGGCCCATGGGAGTAGGTGGGTGCTGCACCCGTGAGCGCACAGATCTCCTCCCCGTGGGAGCGCATCCGCTCCACATACGGGGTGCAGCGGGTGTCAAGCCAGGAATCGTAGGGCGTGACGGCCCGCCCCTCGCGATCCACGGAGCTCAGGCCCGCCATCTGCCCGTCCAGACACAGCCCCACCACCGCCTCAGGCGGGATCCCCGCCCGTTCCACGCAACTCCGTACCACCCGGATGGCCGATGCCACCATCTCCTCGGGATCCTGCTCCACCCATCCCGCGCCCCGCTGGAGGAGCCGCGAGGGCTCGCTTGCCTCCGCGAGGACCTGCCCGTCCTCCCGGATGAGGATTCCCTTGGTGGCCGTGGTTCCCAGATCCACGCCGCACAGGCAGGCGGGCATGGTACCTCCTCCTTAGGGCCCGTCTACTGGGACCACCCGGGGTTGCCCGTTTTCTGCCAGCACCCGCACGCGGAAGCCACTGCGGGCCACGGTCTCGTAGTCGTGCCCCGCGTGGGCGGGGTACACGTAGAAGAAAACCAGAGGATCCGGACCGGTGTTCACGCTCCGGTGGGCCCAGCCCGGCGGGACGTAGACCACGGCCCCGGGATGCAGGGCCTCCACGCGGTACCGTCCCGTGGCATCCTGGAGCACCAAAACACCCTCTCCCCGCAGAGGAACATACACCTCGGCTGTCTCGCGCCGGAGGTGGAAGTGGCCCCGGGTCATGAAGTACTCGCGGCCCACGCAGCCGGAGTAGAGTACCGTGATCCCGTACGCGAGGTGGCCTGCTTCCCTCGGGACGGGAGGCTCATGGGTCTCGTATACCACGGGGTCTCCAGCCTGGATCAACGCCTCCAGGGCTTGTTCGTCCGCAAACACCCCCCGGAGATCGCTTGCCCGTCGCACCCCTCGGACCGCGTTCGGACCAAGTCCCGCCGGCTCCCATCTCAGTTCGCTTCGGGTGGGGTCCATGGCATCCCTCACGGGAGATCAACGCGGATGTGCTTGATGAGCAGGTACTCCATAAGGCCCTCGTGCGAGAGTTCCAGGCCGAATCCACTCTCCTTCCAGCCTCCGTAGGGGAAGGGTACCTCTCCCCCCACCACGTTGTTGACGCCTACGGTCCCCGCCTCCAGCCCCTCTGCCACGAGGAAGGCGGTGCGGAGGTCCCGGGTGTACAGGTACGCCACGAGCCCGTAGGGGGTGTCGTTGGCGAGCCGCAAGGCCTCCTGCAGGTCCCCAAAGGACATGATGGGCGCGACCGGGCCGAAGGTCTCTTCCCGCATGACCTCCATGGAGTGGTCCACGTCCACCAACACTGTGGGGGTGAAAAAGTACCCCTTCGGGAACCCCTCCGGTCGGTGTCCCCCGTATACTACCCGGGCACCTTTGGCCCGGGCGTCCTCGATGTGCGCCACGGTCCTTTCTAGCCCTTCCCGGCTGGTCATGGGCCCCAGATCGGGATCCTCCAGACCGGGGCCGATCCGCAACCGCCGGGTGTACTCCACGAACTGCTCCACGAAGGGTTCGTACACCTGGTGGTGGACGTAGATGCGGTTGACGGCATTGCACACCTGTCCCATGTTGCGGAAGGCGCGGTAGGCCGCACCCCGGGCCGCGGCCTCCAGGTCCGCATCCGGAAAGACGAGCAGCGGGCAGTGTCCTCCTAGCTCCAGGGAGACCCGCTTCATCCCCTCCGCCGCCATCCGGAGGATTTCCTTTCCGGTTGAGGTCTCCCCCGTGAAGGCGATCTTGCGGATGCCGGGATGTCGCACGAGGTAGGTTCCTACCGTACGTCCCGGGCCGATCACGGTGTTCACCACGCCATTCGGAGCGCCGGCTTCCACCAGGCATGCCAGGAACCGCGAGACCGCGAGCGGCGTCCGGGAAGGTGGTTTCGCCACCACCGTGCACCCCGCGGCCAGGGCGGGTGCGATCTTCCACGCCAGGAGCAGGACGGGGTAGTTCCACGGGCCGATGGCGGCCACAGGCCCCACGGGCTGATGGATGACGAAGCTGCGGCGGTTGGGGTGATCCGTGGGGATGGTGCGGCCGAAGATTCTCCGGGCCTCCTCCGCATAGTACTCCAGGGCCTCCGCACCGGCCTGCACCTCCCCCCGCGCATCCTTGAGGGGTTTGCCCTGCTCGAGGGTCAAAAGGCGCGCAATCGCTTCCAGGCGTTCCCGGACGAGGTGCGCAGCCCGGCGGAGCAGGGCCGCGCGGTGCGCCGGGGCCGTGCGGGACCACACCCGGAACGCCCGCTCCGCGGCCTCCACCGCGGCGTCCACCTCCGCCGGGGCAGCTACGGAGGCGGACCCCACCACCTCCTCGTCCGCGGGATTGAGGACGGAGAGCTTCTCCCTGCCCTCCACCCAGGTTCCGTCGATGAGAAGGTCTACGTGTTCCATCACACCCTCCTCCGTGTGGGAATCTGTTCCCCGCGTCCCTAGAGGTCCGCGGGGAACAGCACGGCCTTCAGGCTCCGCCTCGCCGCCATGGAGGCCATGGCCGCGGCCACTTCCTCCAGCGGCTGCCGGTCCGTCACCAGGTACACCAGATGCGGCCGGAGGCGGGGCAGGAGGTGCAGCGCCCGGTGGTAGTGTGCCACCGTCTGGCCGGTGGTGCCCGTGAGGAGGAGCTGGCGGTAGTGCACCCGGTTTGTGTCGAGCAAGGGCGGCGTGCACTCCGCGGGGAAGCCCGCGAAGAAGTTCACCCGGCCCCGCACCGCGGCCGCCCGGACCGCCTGCTCCTGAGCCCGGGGGTCTGGGGCGGTGACGATCACCACGTCGAAGCTGTCCTCCAGCTGCGGGACCACCTCCGGGGAAAGGGCTTCATCCGCGCCCAACCGGAGTGCCGCCTCTCGCCTCTGAGGCCAGGGGTCCACCACCACCACCTCTCCGGCACCCCGGATCCTCGCCACCAGGGCGTTCAGGAGTCCCATGGGACCGGCTCCAAGAACGAGCACACGGTCCCCGGGACCTGTGGCCACCACCTCATGTGCGTTCAGAGCACAGGAGAGGGGCTCTGCGAGCGCGGCCTCCTCGAACGTGACGTCCTCCGGGAGCGGCACCACGTGACCCCGCTGTACTGCCCGGGCCGGCACCCGCACGAGCTCCGCGAATCCCCCATCCAGGGTGATGCCCAGGGCATCGTAGTCCGGGCAGAGGGAGTCCAGGCCCGCGGTGCAGGCGCCGCACCGGCCGCAGCCCACGTTGGGCACCAATCCCACCCGCTGGCCCACCCGCACCGTGAACTCTGGAGCGCGTACCTCCACCACCTCTCCCGCGATCTCATGTCCCAGGATGCGCCGGGTCCCGGGCGGGATCCTGAAGTGACCCTGGCGGACGATTTTCAGGTCCGTGGCGCAGATGGAGGCCGCGCGTACCCGGACCAGGACGTCCCCGGGCTCCAGGCGCGGCGGGGGCCACGTCTCCAGCGAGATGCCCTCTCCGGGTGTGCAGACCGCGGCCTTCACAGACCTGCCTCCACCCGTTCCACGGGCTGCGGGAGGCCGGCGGCCGCAGACCGTATCGCGGCCAGGGTAGCTTCCAGGGCTCGCAGTCCGTCCCACCCTGTGACCTCCGGAGGGCAGCTCCGCTGGATGCAAGCGACAAAGTGCTCGTCCTCCGCCAGGTACGCGTCGTGGTACCGGTCCCGCCAGCTCCGGACCGCCTCATGCAGCACCTGGCCCTCCCGCGTGACCCGCATCCATGAGCCCTTTCGGATCCCTCCGATGGAGATCATCCCGTCGGTTCCGAGGATCTCCACCCGCGAGTCGTACCCGTAGTCCACAGGACAGGCCCCTTCGATGCTGCCCAGGGTTCCGTCCTCCATCTCCACGCTCACCAGGGCCACGTCGTAGAAGTCCGGGTACTCCGCCAGGAGGTGGGTGGCCTTCCGGGCCGCGACCCGGGCGAACACGGACCGGTACTCCGACCCGGAGAGCCACCGCAGGGTGTCGAAGTCGTGGCTGGTGACCTCCGCGAGCAGACCGATTCCCTTCTTCGGATCCCACGCCCATGGAGGCGGGAGCCCCGGCCCCCGGGTGGTGGAGCGGATCAGGAGGAGGCGGCCCAGCTCTCCGGAGACGATGCGGGCCCGGGCTTCCTGGAACTCTGCATCGAAGCGCCGCATGAACCCCACCTGCAGCACCACGCCCGCCCGCTCCGCCGCCCGGATCATCTCCAAGGCCTGCGGCACTTCGAGCGCGAGAGGCTTCTCGCATAGCACGTGCTTTCCGGCCTCCGCGGCGCGCACCACCAGGTCCCGGTGCGTGAAGGTGGGGGTAGCCACGCACACCCCCTCGAAGGCCACTCCCTCCAGGGCCTCCTCCAGAGAGGCGAAGGGCCGTGCCCGCAGCGCCTTCGCGGCGTGCATCCGGGCGTGGAGATCCTCGTCCACCACGGCCACCAGCTCCGCCTCCGGAATTCGGAAGGCGAAGTGGTAGCCGTGCACGAGGCCAGCCCGCCCCGCCCCTACTAGGCAAATCCGGATCCGATTCATTCCCACTCCTCCACCTCCGACGGCTGCAGCCGCCGGAGGATGACCTGTCGCGTGCCCTCACCGACCTCTCCCCTCTCCCCATGCCTCGAACCGCCGACGGCGCCACTGGTCCAGGATCACCACCAGCACGATCATGAGTCCCATGATCACCCGCTGCCAGAAGGCGCTGACGTTGAGCAGGTTCAGGCCGTTTCCCAGGACGCCCATGATGAGGGCGCCCACCACCGTCCCGCCCACACCGCCCACGCCCCCGAAGAGGTTCGTCCCTCCCAGGACCACCGCGGCGATGGATTGCAGCTCCATCCCCTCCGCCATGAGGGCGTTGGCGGAGTTCAGTCGGCCCATGAGCACGAGTCCCGCCACCGCCGCGAGGAACCCCGACAACATGTACCCGCAGATCTTCACCCGGTCTACGTCGATGCCGCTCACACGAGCGGCCTCCCGGTTCCCGCCCACCGCATACGTGGCCCTCCCAAGAGGCGTGTGCTGCAACACCACCCATCCCACGAAGGCCATGGCGAGGGCGACGAGGGGCGCCACGGGGATGCCGAAGAGGCTACCGCTGCCGAGCCAGATGATCTCCTGCGGGAGATAGGCCCGGAGTTGGATGGCGGTGAGGTGGGAGGGCACGGGAAGACCGCCGGTGAGGATGAGGGCAACCCCGCGGGCCGCGGACATGGTTCCCAGGGTCACGATGAAGTCGGGCACCCGACCTTTCGTGATCACTACACCGTTGAGCAGGCCCACCACGGTTCCCGCGGCCAGCGCCAGCAGAACCCCTACCCACACGCTCTGCGCCCAGTAGGTCATGGCCACGGCTCCGAGGCTTGCAGAGAGAGCCAGGGTAGCGGCCACGGAGAGGTCAATGCCGGCCCCGATGATGACCACGCTCTGCCCCACCGCGAGGATCATCACCGCGGCGGTCTGCTGGAGGATGTTTTTGAAGTTCCCCACGGTGAAAAAGTAGGGCGCGGAGAGGGCGAGGTACGCCACCAGCAGGAGCAGGATCACCAGCGGCCCTCCGCGGGCCACCACCAGCTCTAGCATGCCGCGCATCCAGCCGGTGGGAAGAGGGCGGACCGCGGAGGCCTCGGGAGCCGGGAGTTCGCTTCTCATGGCCATACCGCCTCCTTGAGCTCGGTCGCGGCGCGCAGGATGGCCTCCTGGGAGGCCTCCGTTCTCGAGAACTCTGCGGTCAGCCGCCCGGAGCGGAGCACGAGGATGCGGTCCGCCACCGCGAGGAGCTCGGGGATCTCGGAGGAGAGGAGCAAAACCCCCACTCCCTGCTGCACCAGCTGCCCGACCAGGGCGAACACCTCGCTCTTGGCCCCCACGTCAATTCCCCGGGTGGGTTCGTCCAGGATGAGGATCCGGGCGCCGCTCGCGAGCCACCGGCCCAACAGGATCTTCTGCTGGTTGCCGCCGCTGAAGTACAGGGCGGGTCGCCAGGGAGTAGGGGGGTGGATGGCCAGGGCTTCCATGAGCCCAAGGGCCATCTCCCGCTCCGCGGAACGGTCGAGGAAGCCCCGGCGCACGAACCGGCGCAGGCTCGCCAGGGTGATGTTCGGGGGAACGGGCAGAAGGGGAACAAGGCCCTCCCGCCGGTCCTCCGTGAGGTACCCAAGCCCCGCCCGGATGGCATCCTGGGGGCTCCGGATCTCTGTGGGTCTCCCGTTCACCCGGATGGTGCCGGATCGGACCCGCACTAAACCGAACAGGGCCCGGGCGAGGGTGGAACGGCCGCTTCCGCGAAGCCCGAACACCCCCACGATCTCCCCGGCCCGGAGCTGAAAGCTCACGTCCACGAGCTGGCCCGCGGCGAGCCCGGAGACCTCGAGAAGGGGAGGGCCCGGGGCAGTTGTCGCCTTGGGGAACCGCTCCTGCAGGATCCGCCCCACCATCAGCCGCACGAGCACCTCCTCGTCTACCTCCTGCACCGGAAATGTCCCCACCTCCTGCCCGTCCCGGAGCACCGTCACCCGGTCCCCGATCTCCCACACCTCCGCGAGCCGGTGACTCGTATACACCACCGCGACCCCACGCTTGCGGAGCTCCCGGAGAATCCGGAACAGGCGCTTCCGATCGCTCTCCGACAGGGCGGAGGTGGGTTCATCCAGGAGCAGGATCCGGACCTGTAGGCCGAGAACCCGGCTAAGCTCCACCAGTTGCCGCTCCGCGATGGAGAGCTCCCGGACGGGCCGCTCCGGGTCCAGGGGCATCTCGAGGTCCTCAAGCAGCTGCCGGGCCCGCGCATGCAGCTTCCTCCAGGCCACGAGGCCCCACCGGTGCCGGGGCCATTGCCCGAGGAAGAGGTTCTCCGCCACGGAGAGGTCGGGGACGAGACTGAGCTCCTGGTGGACCATCCCGATGCCGAGTTGGCGCGCGTGCTGAACGCCGCGGAGCTCCACCCGGCGGCCGAGCACGTGGATCTCTCCCGCATCCTTCCACAGGGCACCGCCCGCGATCCGCAGGAGCGTGGATTTCCCTGCCCCGTTCTCCCCCAGGAGGATGTGGATCTCCCCGGGCCGGAGATCCAGGCTCACCCCGCGGAGGGCGTGGACGCCCGGGAAGGACTTGTGGATGCCCACCAGCCGTAGCACCGGATCTGGTCTACTGGGCTGTGTACCCACCGTCCACGGAGAGAATTGCTCCCGTGGCATAACCACACCGCTCGCTAGCTAAGAACACGATGGCCTCCGCGATCTCCTCCGGCGTGCCCAAGCGCTGGAGGGGGCGGATGGCCTCCAGGCGACGGCGGGCGCGGTCCGGATCCCCGCTGCGGGCAAGGGCCTCCTGCACGAGAGGAGTATCCGTGGTGCCCGGGCACACGCAGTTCGCCCGGATCCCATGACGCGCTAGGTCCACCGCCAGGCTCTTCGTGAGCATGATCATGCCCGCCTTCGAGACGTTGTACGCCACCTGGTCCGGGATGCCCACGAGTCCCGCTTCTGAGGCTACGTTTACGATGACCCCGCTTCCCTGCCGGACCATAAACTCCGCCGCGTACTTCGCGCACAGAAAGGCACCCGTGAGGTTCACTCGGAGGACTTCCTCCCAGGTGGCCTCAGACGTGCTCAGAATGTCGCCCTGGCGGTAGATCCCCGCGTTGTTCACGAGCACGTCCAGGCGGCCCAGCCGCGCCACAGTCTCCTCCACGGCCCGCCGCGCGCCCTGAGGCGTGGAGATGTCCGCCACCACCAGGATTCCCCGAGCGTCCCGATAGCGCAGGAGGTCCAGGGTCTCGCGGCCCGGGGCTTCGCTTCGGGTCACCACAGAGATGGCCTCGCCCTCCCGGGCGAACGCTAACGCCGCCGCCCGCCCGATCCCCTTGCCGGCTCCTGTGATGAGCACCACTCGTCCCGGCATCTCAGGACTCCCTTACGGAGGGGCGAGGAAGCGGATATCCCCGCCCCTCCGGTTTCTCTACCTGGCCGCCCGCTTGATGGCCTCCCAGTCAATGGGTTCCAGTTTCGGATTCGGATAGAAGAGCTGGTGGTTGCCCCGGTACACGGTGCGCGGGCGGATGTCGAAGATCTTGGGGACGCGCTGGCCCAGGGCCAGCATCACACCGAACTTGGTGCCGTACCAGCCCCATTCAGGGAACCCGTGGTGGGTCTCCGCCACGATTTTGCCCTCCGAGATGCGGGCCGTAGACTCCGGGGTAACATCGTTCGTGAAGACGGCCACCTTCTCGTCGCCCAGCTTGGGCCCTTCCTGCGCCAGCTCCAGGCGTCCTGCGGCCTCCGCGGCCAGCATAGCGCCCAAGCCCATCTCGTTGGAGGCGGCCCAGATGGCGTCCATGCCCGTGGGCCAGCGGGTGAGGTAGTCTTCCGCCACCCGGCGCCCCTTTTCCCGGTTCCAGTCTGCGGGTTTGATGTCCAGGATCCGGAGGTTGGGGAAAGCGCCCGTGACCTTGCGGAAGCCGTTCACCCGGGCGGTGGAGAAGAAGCCGCCCGCAATCCCTTCGATCACGGCCACATTCGCACGGATGCTCACCCGGTCCTGGAAGTTCCGGTACACGCCCTGCCACCACTGCAGGTCCAGGTACTGGTCGGGCCGCACGTTGACCCGTGGCCCTGTGCCGAGGACTCCCGGACCTCCGAAGTAGTCCACCAGGGAGTACGCGGAGACCATGGCGGCCACGGTGTTGTCGAAGCCGATGTAGCTGGCCACCTCCACCCCGCGGATGGGTTCGAGGAGGTTCACGATGATCACGGGGATCCGGGCCGCATTGGCCTTGCGGATGGCGGGGATGATGACCTCCACCTCGATGGGCGAGATGGCGATGACATTGCACCGCCTCTGGATGAAGTCCTCGATGATGGCCACCTGTGTCGCGAACTCCGTGTGGGCCGCGGGCGCGCGGCTGATGATCTGGACGTTGATGCCGTGCTGCCGGGCTTCCGCGGCAGCCTTTTCGAAAAAGTCTGTGGCGGTCTTGAAGACCCCGGTGATGTCGGGTGGCGTCCAGCACAGGGTGATCTGCCTCGGCAACCGCGGAGCCCCGCCCGCGATCGCGATGGCACCCACCCAGACCACCGTAAGCGCCAGGAGAATTCCCAGCATCCGTCCGTACCACCGCATCGTGGCACCCCCCTGGTTTTTCGTGATGCGCGTTCCCGGTGGATCGTTTGTCTCCTCGCTTTTCCGCTCCCACCCCCTGTCCGTGCGGGATGAGGGTTCAGACACCATCCCGCAGCCTCTAGCGTTCGAGCCGGATGGTGTACCGGTAGCGGTCCGCGGGGTAGAACCCCTCCACGTACTCCACCGCCCGCCCGTCCTTCGCGAACGTGCCGCGCCGGATGATGAGGACGGGCTCTCCTTCCTCGATCTCCAGCTGGGCTGCTGTGTACTCGTCCGCCACCCCCGCTTCGATGATCTGAAGGGCCTCGCCGAGCCGGATGTGGTATTTGGTCTCCAGCAATGCATACAGGGACCCGGAGAAGTCCTCCTGAGGATCGATGCCCAGGGAAGCGGGAAGGTAGGAGACGAGAAGGACGATGGGCTGCCCGTTGGCGCACCGCACCCGCTCGATCCGGAGAAACCGATCCTCGTCGGTCCGGAGGGTCTCGCGGACGCGCTTAGGGGGATCGGTGACGATCTCCACCTTCACGCTGCGGGTGCTGGGCTCCATGCCCACGGCCCGCATCTCCTCCGTGAAGCTCACCAAGCGCGGCAGGGGCTCCACGATCTTCGGAGGAGCCACGAAGGTCCCCCGGCCCTGTCTGCGGATGAGCAGTCCCTCCATCACCAGCTCGGAGAGGGCCTGCCGCACCGTGGCCCGGCTCACCCCGTAGATTTCCTGGAGTTCCGCCTCGGAGGGGATGGCTTCCCCGGGCTTCCACTCTCCGGCCTCGATCCGACGGCGGAGATCCTCGCGGATCTGGTAGTAGAGAGGGATGACGCTGTTCAAGTCAACTTTTCCCATGAGCCAAACCGGTCAACCGGACGTCCTATTATTAGGACGTCCGTACAAATAATGCAATCGCGAACCTATGTTCTCGACTTTTCAGATCGACGCTCGGCGGGGGTGTGTGAGGAAGCGGAGGAGGTCTAGAGGCCGCGGTCAGGGCTGAAAGGCTTCGTGGGCGTCCGAGGGGCGGCTTCCGCCCACGGTGAGGCCCCCGGCGGGGATGCAGATCCACTCTCCCACGGTGGGGTGTGGGCATGGGCGCCATGGGCACCCACCGGTCGGTCCGGGGACCGTAGGCGTCGTTGTCAGGAAACACCCCTGCCCGGCTCCTCCCCGCCGAGAACAGAGATGCGTCCCTCCAGGACCACCAGCCCCATGTGATCCCGCGGATCTGGAAGGGGTGCGCGGGGAGGGTTGCGATCCGGCTCCACCGGTCCTCCCGGACGTCATAGACGAAGCAGTCGGATACCGGATTGCGGTTCTGTTCGATGAACCCGTCGAAAGCATACAGGCGACCGCGGAATCCGGCGACCGCCACGTGGTTGAACCCTCGGGGCATGGGCGCGACTTCCCGCCAGGAGTCCGTGGCGGGGTCATACACCTGGTTGTAGGGCTGGTCCACCCGCCCGTGGGCGTAGCCAGCCACCACTCGTGCGATGCTTCCTTGCCCTGCCAGTGGTCCGGTCAGGACCCGAGGCCGGGCCCGTGGAAAACCGGGGTTCGAAGGGGCGGCGGGTTGAGAGGGATGGAGCCGGCGAGGGGATTCGAACCCCTGACCTGGCGATTACGAATCGCCCGCTCTGCCAGCTGAGCTACGCCGGCCCGGTCGCCTGGATTATACCAGATTCCGATTCCGGCAGGCGGGGAACAGGCTCAGGGCGGGCATCGTTTGTGCCGGAGAAGGGAGAAAGAGGAGGCGGTTCCATGGTGGCACGGCACCCTCTCCTGCGGCGTCGTACGAAGATCGTGGCGACCCTGGGCCCGGCCTCAGACTCTCCGGAGCGGATCCGGGAGCTGGTGCAGGCGGGCGTGGACGTGTTCCGGTTCAACTTCTCCCACGGCACCCGGGAGGAGCACGCCCGTCGGATGCGGGAGGTTCGGCGGGCGGCGGAGGAACTAGGCCGGATGGTGGCCCTCCTGCAGGATCTGCAGGGCCCCAAGGTGCGCGTGGGGGAACTGCCGGAACACCGGCCCCTGGAGCTCCGGGAGGGCGAGCAGGTCCTGATCCTCGCCCAGCCCGGACCCGTTCCGGAGCGTGCCCTCACCACCACCTCTCCGGAGCTCCTGCGGGAATTGCGGCCCGGTGACCGCATCCTGCTCGCGGATGGCCAGATGGAGCTGCGTGTGACCGCGGTCCGGGAGGGCGAGCTGGAGGCCCGGGTGATGCGGGGAGGTCGGGTGGAGGAGCACAAGGGCATGAACCTCCCCGGCGTCCGGCTGCACGCCCCCGCCCTTACCCCCAAGGACCTGGAGGACCTGCAGTTCGGCATCGCGCAGGGAGTGGACATGGTGGCCCTCTCCTTCGTGCGCCGGGCGGAGGATGTGCTCTCCGCCCGGGCGGAGCTGGAGCGCCTAGGCGCGGAGATCCCCCTGATTGCCAAGCTGGAGAAGGCCGAGGCTCTGGAACGCCTGGAGGAAATCCTGGCCGCAAGCGACGGGGTGATGGTGGCGCGGGGAGACCTGGGGATTGAGGTTCCCCTGGAACGGGTTCCGGTGCTGCAGAAGACCATCATCCGCAGGGCCAACGAATTCGGGATTCCCGTCATCACCGCCACCCAGATGCTGGAGTCCATGGTCCATCAGCCCCGGCCCACCCGGGCGGAGGTCTCGGACGTGGCGAACGCTATCCTGGACGGCACGGACGCGGTGATGCTGAGCGACGAGACCGCGGTGGGCGCCTACCCCACGGAGGCGGTGCGGATGGTGGATCGGATCGCGGTGGAGGTGGAAAGCGCGCATCCCGAACTCTACCGGGTAGGCGCTTCGCACACCCATCGGATGGGAATCGCGGAGGCCGTGGCCGCGGCGGCCTGCGCGCTCGCCCGGGATGTGCGGGCCAGAGCCATCGTGGTGATCACCCGGAGCGGCCGCACCGCGCAACTCGTCTCCACGCACCGTCCCGCGGAGCCTATCCTTGCGGTGACGGAGGACCCCCGGGTGGCGCGATCCCTCGCCCTGTGGTGGGGCGTACAACCCGTGGTCACTTCCTTCCGGGAGGACACGGATGCCATGGTGGCCCACACGGAGGAGGTGCTCCTGAGGGGAGGGCTGGTGGAGCCGGGGGATGTGGTGGTGATCACGGGGTCCAGTCCCATCATCGCCCGCGGCCGCACCAACTTCCTCAAGGTACACCGCATTCGCCGCCGGGAAGGAGGGCGGGCGTGAACGAGCGGCTCTGGGAGGCCTACGAGCGGGTGTGCATGGAGGAGATGCGGCCGATTGAGGAGTTCGTAGAGCGGCTCCGGGCGGGGGAATTCGGTCCCTTCAATCCGCCTGAGGTGGCTGCGTTCCTCCGGGAGATCCAGTCCCGGGTGCTGCAGAACATCGAGCTGAAGGCAACCGAGCACCCCTTCTACGCAGCCCGGGCGGAGGAGGTAGCAGAGGAGCAACGCCGCCTTTTCGAGACCCTCATCGCCCAGTTCGAGCCCAAGGGATCAGGATAGGAGGAACTTCCCGTCCCGGTAGATGAGCTCCCCGTCCGCGTAGACCTCCCCGCCTCGCCGGAGGTCGCAGATCATGTCCCAGTGTAGGCCCGAGTGGTTCCGTCCGCCTGTCTCCGGGTAGCTGGATCCCAGAGCCATGTGGATGGTGCCTCCGATCTTCTCATCGAAGAGGATGTTGCGGGTAAAGCACTGAATGCTGTCGTTGAGCCCGAAGGCGAACTCTCCCAGCACCCGGGCCCCCTCATCTACCTCCAGCATCTGGTGCAAGAACTCCTGCCCCTTGCTCGCCTCCGCATGCACCACCCGCCCCCGCTCGAACACCAGCCGAACCCCGCTCACCTCCCGCCCTCCGTAGATGGCGGGAAACGAGAACTGCACGTATCCCTCCGTACGGTCCTCCTCCGGGCCCGTGAACACCTCGCCATCCGGGAAGTTGTGCTCCCCCGCCGCGTTCACCCACGTGCGGCCCGCCACGCCCACCGTGAGCTCCGTCCCTTCCGCCACCACGCGGAGGGTGCGCTTGGTGCTGAGGAAGTCCGCGATGCGCTGCTGTCGCGTGCGGATCTCCTGCCACACCGCCACGGGATCCGGGGCATCGAGGTGGCCCGCGCCGTACACGAAGTCCTCGTACTCCCGCAGGGACATCTCCGCCTCCTGAGCGTCCGCCTGGGTGGGGTATTGGGTTCCCACCCAGCGCAGCGCGCCCGCGGCGGCCCGCTCCAGGAACCGTTGGCTGATAGAGCGCAGTGCCTCGCGCCGGATCCGTTGGCGGTCGGGCGGCGTGTGGGTGAGGGCTCGGGTGTTGTAGTTGGCCCAGACGCCGAGGGAGGCATCGATGTGCTCCACCTCGAGCTTCTGCAGCTCCGGCACAAAGCGGAGCTGCTCCTCGCTGGCCTCCTTGTAGAACACCTCTTCGATCCCGTCCAGCGTGACGCGCAGGATGGGGTGGGCTCCCGCCCGCAACACCTGGCGGTAGCTCTCCACCAGGAGAGGTTCCGCGATCGCGGGGCCCGCGATGCGTACGAGTTGCCCCGGCCGGACCTCCAAGGAGTACCGCACCAGCACCTGTGCGAGTTTGGTGACTCTGGGATCCATGGCTTTCCCCCCTACCCGTTGAACTGCAGGGCCAGCCAGACCACGATGGGAACCTGCTGGGCCACCGCGGCCGCGTATACCCAGCTGAGCCCTCGGAGGGCCGCCCTCTCCCAGCGGCCGAGGGTGCGGCCCATGTGGGCCCGCAATACTAGAACGCCCGAGAGAGCCGCTTTTACGAGAAAGGAGCCTCCCACCCCGTAGGTCTCCACGAGGGCGCGGAAGACAGGGTTCCACTCCAGGTTGGGGAAGAAGCGGATCCACAGGGCGGTTAAAGTCCCGTCGGCCAGGTTCAGAGCCGCCAGGACGTAGAGCGCACGCACCCCTCCGCCTCCCCCTCCCGCTTGCCCCTCCCCGTGGGTTCTGCTCGGGTATGGTGGGCGGTAGAGGACTTGAACCTCTGACCTCCTGCGTGTGAAGCAGGCGCTCTCCCACTGAGCTAACCGCCCGCGCACCAGCATTATAGGCAACTGGCCCCTCCCCGGCAACGGGGGCCTACAATGGGGCCGTGAGGACGTCCACCCAGGTTGTGCGGGCCGCCCTTCGGGGCTTTGTGGATCATGACGGCACGGTGGTCGCCGCGGCCATCGCGTACCACGTGTTGCTCTCCGTCTTCCCCCTGCTCCTCGGGGCCACGGCCATTGCCGCCTTCTTTGTGGAGGAGTCCGACCTCCGCGCCTCCCTGGCAGACACCCTCACCCTCTACCTTCCCCCTCAGGCCGCGGAGGTCATCTACCGGAACGTGGAGGAGGCCACCCGGGCCCGGGGGACCGTGGGCATCGCGGCCGTGGCCACGTTCCTGTGGACCTGCAGCGCGGCCGCGGGCGTTGCCCGTCACGCCCTCAACCGCATCTGGGGGGTAAAACGGGCCCGGGCCTACTGGAGGCGGAAGCTCCAGGAGATCCTGACCACCCTTCTTGTGGGGGCCATCCTGGGAGTTTCCCTCGTGTGGACCGTGGCCCTTGGGCTCGTGGAGCGGTTCGCACCGGAGGAACTCGCACGGTGGTTCCGGGGGATCCTCGGGGTGTGGGGGCTCCGGGTCTTCCTGCCCTTCCTCCTCGTCCTTCTCGCCTTCCTGGCCGCCTACCGGCTCCTGCCGAACCGTAGGATCCCTTGGCGGCACCTCTGGCCGGGGAGTCTTGTGGGAGCGGTCCTCTTCGAGTTGGCCCGACAGGGGATGTTCTGGGGGGTGGGCCGTCTCGTGCACTACCAGCTGGTGTACGGGTCGCTTGCAGGCGCGGTGGTCTTCCTGGTATGGGGATATGCGGTGGCCGCCATCTTCCTCTTTGGGGCGGAGGTCAGCCGGTCAGCTCACCACCTCGAGGGAGCCATCCGGGTGCCGAACCACGATGAGATCCCCTGAGCGTTGCAGCCCCCGCAGGCTCTCGGTGAACTCCCGCACCGGGGTGCACCGCAGGGAGGGATCCAGATCCGGCCACTCCGCCCCGCACCCGGTGCAGGTCCTCCAGACGGCCCGCACCCACACCCACCCCTCCTCGGATCGGACGAACCGGCCGGAGATAGAGACCTGAAGCGTCCCACCGCACCGGAGGCACCGCATCCCCCCTGAGGGAATGCAACTTCCGTGCCACGATTGCCCTAGTACCGGGTGAGGTAGCGCTCGATCTCCCAGGCGTGCACTTGGGCAGAGTACTCCCGCCACTCCTGCCGCTTGGCCCGCACCAGGTCGGAGACGATGTGGGAGCCCAGGGCCTCGCACACCACCTCGTCCGCGAGGAACGCCTCGATGGCCTCCCCGAGGTTACGGGGCAGGACCCGGATCTGGAGGCGATCCAGCTCCTCCTCCGTCATGGCGTAGATGTTGCGGTTGAGGGGCGGTCCGGGATCGAGGTGGCGCTCGATGCCGTCCAGGCCTGCGGCCAGCATCACCGCGAAGGCCAGGTACGGGTTGCAGGAGGGATCGGGCATGCGCAGCTCCACCCGGGTACCTTCCCCCCGGGCCGCGGGGACCCGCACGAGGGGGGAGCGGTTGCGCTCTGCCCACGCGATGTACACGGGGGCCTCATAGCCCGGGACCAGCCGCTTGTAGGAGTTCACCAGGGGATTGGTGACCAGGGTCATCCCCCGCGCGTGGGTCAGGAGTCCTCCGATGTACCACAGGCATTCCTGGCTCAGCTGGTACGGGCCTTCCGGATTGTAGAAGGCGTTGCGGCCGTCCCGGAAGAGGGACTGGTGGGTGTGCATGCCGCTTCCGTTGATGCCTGCAATGGGCTTGGGCATGAAGGTGGCGTGGAGGTTGTGCCGTCGGGCGATGGTGCGGACCACGAACCGGAAGGTGGCCACGTTGTCCGCGGTGCGCAGCACGTCCGCGTACTTGAAGTCGATCTCATGCTGGCCGTGCGCGACCTCGTGGTGGCCGGCTTCCACCTCAAACCCCATGGCCCGCAGGGCGGTGATCATGTCTGCCCGGGCCTCCTCCCCCTGATCGATGGGGGCGAGGTCGAAGTAGCCCGCCCGGTCGTGGGTGGTGAGCACGGGCTCCCCCTCCTGATCCACGGGGAACAGGAAGAACTCGCACTCCGGGCCTGCCATCATGGTGTAGCCCGACCGGGCCGCCCGCTGGACCATCCGCTTGAGCACGTACCGGGGATCCCCTTCAAAGGGCTCGCCGTCCGCGGTGTACACGTCGCAGATAAGGCGGGCGGTCTTCACCTCCCCTTCCTTCCAGGGGAAGACGGCGAAGGTGGAGGGGTCGGGCACCAGGTACATGTCCGACTCCTCGATGCGCACGAACCCCTCAATGGAGGATCCGTCGAACATGATCTCGCCCTCGAGCGCCCGCTCCAGCAGGTCCGCGGGGATCTCCACGTTCTTCAGGGTGCCGAAGATGTCCGTGAACTGCAGGCGCACAAACCGCACCCCGAGTTCCTCAGCCCGCTCGAGTACCGTTTGCTTGTCCATACGACCCCCTTGGGCGTGCACTCCGCCCAGCACTCTACCACGGGATCCCCTCCAGGACAACGATCCCCGAACGGAGATCGTCGGGGGAGTAGGACTTTAGGGGTTCGTGCAGAATACTCCGGATACCGGTGCCGTGGAAGGGTCGGAAGTAGAGTCCCTATGCGTGCACAGCTGGGGAGGATGCAGGGCCGTGGAGCGCCCGCAGGATCTAGTGGCCTATCGAGAGGAGATCCGGGCCTTCGTGCTCGGGGAACTGGAGGAGGCCGCGGCGGAGATCGAGCGGAACCGGGCGGTCCCTCCGGACCTGTGGAATCGGCTCGCTCAGAAGGGCCTGTTGCGCCTCACGTTGCCCACCCGATACGGCGGGTGGGGCCTGCGCATGATGGAGTACCTTCCCATCCTGGAGGTGGTGGCCCAGGCCCACGGGTCCGTGCGCATGGTGGTGCACGTCCACAACGGCCTCTGGCGTCTGCTGGACCGGTACGGGACGGAGGAGCAGAAACACCGCTACCTCTCCCGTTGGGCCACGGGAGAGGCCAGGCTGGCGTTCGCCCTCACGGAGCCCGATGCGGGCACAGGGACGGACATCCGCACGGAGGCCCGGCGGGTGCGAGGGGGGTGGGTGCTGCGGGGACGCAAGTGGCTCATCACCTTCGCGGACCTCGCGGAGGCCTTTATCGTGGTGGCCTATACGGATCGCAGCCGGGGGGCTGAGGGGATCTCCGCCTTCCTCGTGCCCCGCACAAGCCCCGGTCTGCGGATCACCCTCCAGCCGGACGGTATGGGGCTGGTGGGCACGGGGCACGGTTTGCTCGAGTTCGAGGACTGCTTTGTGCCCCAAGAGGCGGTCCTCGGGGAGGAGGGGCAGGGGTTAAGGATGGTGTTGCGGGGCTTTCTCGACCCGAGCCGCATCTCCATCGCCGCCAGCTGCGTGGGGCTGGCGCAGCGGGCCCTGGAGGTTGCGAAGGCACACGCGCAGCGCCGGGTTACCTTCGGCAGACCCCTCGCGCAGAGACAGGCCATCCAGTTTGCCCTGGCGGAGATGGCGGTGGACGTACAGGCTGCGCGGCTGCTGGTGCTGGATGCGGCCCGGAAGGTGGATGCGGGAGAACCCTGCACCACGGAGGCCGCCATGGCCAAGCTCTATGGCCTGGAGATGGTGGGACGGGTGACGGATAAGGCCCTGCGGATCTGCGGCGGGATCGGGTACCTGCGGGGGCACCCCATCGAGCGGATCTACCGGGACGCCCGGGCCCTGTGGTTCGAGGAAGGGACCGCGGAGATCCAGAAGCTGGTGATCGCCCGATCCCTTCTGGGGTCCGGTGCATCGGAGGCGTAGGGTGCTCGCGGCCCGGGTGTACGAGCGTTCGCCCCATCGGGAGCTGCGCCTGGAGCAGGTCCCGGATCCCCGGCCCGGAAGGGGAGAGGTGCTGGTGCTGGTGCGGGCCGCGGGGATCTGCGGGACGGATCTGGAAATCCTGGACGGTCTGCGACTCCCCCCGGAGGTCCGGTGGCCCGTGGTGCTGGGGCACGAGGTGGCGGGGGAGGTGGTGGAGGCGGGGGAGGACGCGGAGCCGTGGCGGCCAGGCCACCGGGTGGTGGTGAATCCCTACGTGGCGTGCGGCCGGTGCTGGTCGTGCTTGGATGGCCGGCAGTCCGCGTGCCTTTCCCCGGAGCTCATCGGGCTCACGCGGCCCGGGGGGTTCGCGGAGTACATCGTGGTACCCGCTCAGAACCTCTTTCACCTGCCCGGGGCGCTGCCGTTTGAGGTGGGCGCCATCCTGCCGGACGCGGTGGCCACCGCGTTTCACGCGGTGCTGACCCGCGGGCAGCTGCAGCCGGGCCAGAGCGTGGCCATCTACGGAGCGGGTGGGGTGGGAACCCACGGGGCGCTGCTGGCGAAACTCTTCGGCGGGGATCCGGTGATCGTGGTGGTGCGGCGGGAGGCCACCGCACGGCGGCTGGGGCCCCTGGGCGTGCAGGTGGTGGTGGCGGCCCAGGATCGCAACCCCGTGCGGGAGATCCGGCGTCTCACGGACGGCAGAGGGGTGGACCTCACCGTGGACTTCGTCTCCCGCCCGGAGACGGTGCGGGCAGCCATCGGCGCCACCCGCATCGGCGGCCGGGTGGTGCTGGTGGGGGTTTCGGACGAACCCCTGGTGCTTCCGGGCTCCTCGTATCTGGTGCGCCGGGAGATCGAGATCCGTTCCGCCTTCGGAGCCACCCCGCACGAGATCGCCACCGTCATCAGCCTGGCTGCTTCCGGCCGGCTGGATCTCAGCCGTAGCGTGACCCGCACATGGCCGCTGGTGCGGATCCACGAGGCCATCGCGACCCTGCGGGCCCGCCCGCCGGAGGCCGTGCGGTACGTCATCACACCGGAGGGAGAACCGTGACGCTACAGGGCAAGGTTGCGCTGGTAACCGGGGCTAGCCGGGGAATCGGGCGTGCCACCGCTCTGTTGCTCGCGGAGCGGGGGGCGGACGTGGTGGTGCACTACCGGAGGCGGGAGGACCGGGCTTCGGAGGTGGTGGAGGCCATCACCGCCCTGGGCCGGAGAGCGGAGGCGGTGCAGGCGGATCTCGAGCAGTCGGAGGAGGTCTCCGCGCTGTTCCGGGCCATCGAGGAGCGGTTCGGATACCTCGACATCTTCGTGGCCAACGCGGCCGCCACCGCCTTCCGGCGCATCGAGGCCCTCAAACCCCACCACCTCACGCGCACCTACCAGCTGAACGTGTTCAGCTTCGTGCAGGCGGCTCAGGAGGCCATGCGGCTCATGCAGGGCCGCCGGGGTCGCATCGTTACGGTCTCCGGCTTCCCCACCCAGCGCTACCTCCCGGACTACGCGCTCCTGGCGAGCGCCAAGGCGGCTCTGGAGGCCCTCACCCGGTACCTGGCCGTGGAGGCGGCTCCGCTGGGGATCACGGTGAATGCGGTGAGCCCGGGGGTCGTGGACACGGAGTCCCTGGAGGTGTATACGGAGGGGGATCTGGAGGGCTTCACCCGGGCCATGGTGGCCTCCACCCCAAAGGGGAGGATGGGCACGCCGGAGGACATCGCCAAGGTCATCGCCTTTCTGTGCTCGGACGACGCGGAGTGGATCGTGGGGCAGGTGATCGTGGTGGACGGCGGCCTTACCCTGATGGGCGCCTACCAGCGCTCCCGGAGTGAGGTGTGATGGGGATGCAGGGATCTTCCCTCCGCGCCGCGATCCTGGGGGTCGGAGCTTATGTGCCGGGCCGGGTGCTCACCAATCACGACCTCGCGCGGATGGTGGACACCTCCGATGCGTGGATCGTGGAACGCACGGGGATCCGCACCCGGCACGTGGCGGACCCAGACGTGGCCACCTCGGACCTGGCACTCCCCGCGGCGGAGGAGGCCCTGCGGGAGGCAGGAGTCTCCCCGGGGGAGTTGGACCTCATCATCTGCGCCACTACCATGCCCGATTATCTCCTCCCGGCCACCGCGTGCCTGGTGCAGGACCGGCTTGGCGCCCGCCGGGCAGGCGCCTTCGACCTCCTCGCCGCGTGCTCCGGCTTCGTGTACGGGGTGATCCTGGGATCCCAGATGATCGCGGGTGGAGCGGCCCGGTACGTGCTGGTGGTGGGCTCTGAGGTGCTTAGCAAGATCGTGGACTGGACGGACCGAACCCTCTGCGTGCTCGTGGGAGACGGAGCAGGGGCGGTGGTCCTGGGGCCCGCACAGGGCGAGCGGGGGGTGCACGCGGTGGTGGTGGGCTCGGACGGAAGCGCGGGGGATGTGCTCAAGATGCCGGCGGGAGGCACACGGCTTCCGGCGAGCCCGCAGACCGTGGCGCAGCGCCTCCACTACGTCCGTATGGACGGCCGCACCCTCTTCCGACTGGCGGTGCGGGTGGTTCCGGAGGCCGTGGCGGAGGTGGTCCGGAGGGCTGGGTGGGCCCTGGAGGAGGTGAACTGGATCGTGCCCCATCAGGCGAACCGGCGCATCGTGGAGGCAGTGGCCCGGGCTCTGGAGATGCCGTTTGACCGGTTCCTCTGCAACATCGACCGCTACGGGAACACCTCCTCCGCCTCCGTACCCCTGGCCCTGTGGGAGGCGGTCCGGGACGGCCGCATCCGGGAGGACGACCGGGTAGTGCTGGTGGCGTTCGGGGGAGGCTTCACTTGGGCCGCCTGCGCCCTCGTGTGGGGCCGGTAGCGGGCCAGTTTCCGCGCGTGGCCCCCAACGCACGAGTTCCCCTGTGGCTGCGGGAGGAGGAAGCCTCTATGGGGGATCCTGCGGAGGCGCGGTCGGACGAAGCCGCAGATCCGGCCGGAGAGCGGTTTACCGGGGGACACTTTGCTACCGCCCTGGAAACCGCGCTGGCGGAGCTCCGCCGGTGCCGTGCCGAGGTGAACGCCCTGAACGTCTTCCCGGTGGCCGATCACGACACCGGGTCGAACCTGTGCGCCACCCTGGCCGCGGCCGTGGAGGCCGTGCGTGCCGAGGAGGGCGACGAGCTGGGACGAACCGCCGCCGCGGCGGCCCGGGGCGCGTTCCTGGGTGCCCGCGGGAGCTCGGGCGCCATCCTGGCGGAGTATCTCTACGGCCTGAGCGAGGCCTGGAAGGGCCTCAGGGAGGCCGACGCCGTGCAGTTAGCCGCAGCCCTCCGTCTGGCCGCGCGCTTGGCCCGAAGCGCGGTTCAGGAGCCCGTGGAGGGAACCGTCCTGACGGTGGCGGACGCGGCCGCCGCGGGCGCGGAAGTCCACGCGGAAGGACCGCTCCAGGTACTGGACCGCGCGGCCGCCGCGGCCCGGACCGCATGGATCCAGACCCCCCGGATGCTGCCCGTGCTGCGCCGCGCGGGCGTGGTGGATGCGGGCGCGGCCGGCCTGGTGGCCCTGCTGGAGGCCATGGCCGGCGCCCTCCGGGGCACTGTACCCCCACCCCTCTCCCCTCCCGCACCCGCGGCCCGAATCCCCGCCCTGGCGGCTTCCTCCCAGTCCACTTCCACGACCGTGCGCTACTGCACGGAGGTGCTCGTCCAGATGCGCCGGACGTCCGTGACCCGCGTACGGCGCACCCTGGAGCGACTGGGAGATGCGGTGGTGGTGGCGGAGCGGGACGGTTTGCTTCGGATCCACCTCCACACCTCCGCCCCGCACCTTGTCCTGGCACAGGCCCTCCGCTGGGGGAGTGTGGAGGAGGTCCGGGCGACGCGGCTTCCAGAGGAGCTCTCCGGCGACGGGCCCGCGTGCCCCGAAGAACCCGGGTTCTAGGGCTCCGCCAGGTACGCTACCCCCAGGACCTCCGGCCCCGTGTTCACCGCCATCACGGGGGTAAAGGGGAGCAGGTCAAGGGCGTCCGCCACCCGGAGCTCCCGGAGGGTCTGTGCAAGCCGCTGGGCTTCCTCCGGCATTCCCACCCCGGTCACCGCCACCTGCAGCCAGGTCGCGTGCCTTCTCGCTCTCTGCACCTCCGCCACGAGCCGCCGGACCGCGGCCTCATACCCCGGCGCCACCCCAGCCCGCCGGACCCGGCCCTCTCCGATGGCCAGTAGGGGAACGGTTCCGAGGCGGCGGTTCAGGAGATGGACCAGGCGGGGGATCCGACCGCTGCGGGCGAGATGCTCCAGGGAACGCACCAGGGCCACAAGGCGAGCCCGTGGCCCTGCCTGCGCGACCCAGCGCCTCACCTCCTCTACCGGTACACCCATCCAGAGGCGCCGGGCCGCTTCGCGCACCACCAGGCCCTGGGCCGCGGCTGCGGTCCCTGTATCCACCACCTCCACGGGGATCGGCGAACGAGCCGCTGCCCGCCGGGCGTGGTCGTGCGCGGCCGAGAGCCACCGGGCCACCGTGAGCACGACCACCCGTTCCGCCCCCTGACGCGCAACCTCCTCGAAGGCCGCGAGGTAGTCCGCAGGGGAAGGAGCAGAGGCGGTGGGGTAGGGAGGACCCTCTGCAAGCCATGTGAGGACCTCCCGGACGGTCACGTCGATGCCATCGCGGTAGCCGTGCTCCCCGCGGAGGACCCACATGGGCACGAGGAGGATTCCCCATTCCCCGCAGAGGGAAGGAGTCAGGCAGGAAACGGACTCCGTGACCACCGCCACGGGCTGTCCCAAGCCTACCTCCTAAGGGGAACCGGGCACGGGAGGCCGCCATCGCTGAAGCCGGCTCCAAAGCCAGGGAAGCTGGCGGACCGCCACGGTGAGGCTTACCGCGGTGGCTGCGGCGACCTCGCGGGGAGGGTACCCTCCCGCCAGGAGCAGCCCCAGGTAGGTGGGCAGGGCCACGATGCCCACGGTGGGAACCCACCGGGTGCGCAGGGCCATCAGGGCCCCCAGCCCGAAGGCAACCAGGAAGGGTTTTCCGGCCAGGACCAGGAGCACCCCGGCTGCGGGGCCAAGACCACGACCCCCGCGGAACAGCAGATAGAAGGGCCAGTTGTGGCCGGCTACGGGCGCGGTGCAGATGAACACGAAGCCCTCCACGGTGGCGGCCACCCGACGCGCCAGCCAGGCCGCCACCGCTCCTTTGCCTATGTCAAAGAAGATCACGGCCGCGCCCGCTCGGGGGCCGAGGGTACGCCACGTTCCGGCACCCCCTGGATTCTCTCCAACGCGCGGCAGGGATGTGCCCCGCCGCCGGGCCAGGACCTCCGCGGGCAGAAGACTGCCCAGCGCGTACGCGACCACCCCCGCCACCCACTCCTGGGGCTCCATCCCTCCGTCCTCCCGCAACTTAGGATTTTAGAGGATCTGGGGCGTGGCGCAGCCCCGGAGGGTCAGGGCTGCCCCAGGAGCCGGGTGATGTACTCCTCCAAGCGTTGGGCGCCTTCAGGACCCACGAAGGGGCCCGCGTGTACCTCGAAAATGCGTCCGGATCGGGTGATGAACACCGTGGTGGGAAGCCCCACCACCCGGTACCTCGCCAGCACCGTGCCGTCCTCATCCAGCACGGAGGGGAAGGTCACCCCGAGCTTGCGCACGAATGCCCTGGCCAGGGAAGGACGGTCCAGGACGTTCACTCCCAGGAAGTGGACCCGTCCTCGGTGGCGCTTGGCCGCGTCCTCCAGGATGGGCATCTCCAGGCGGCACGGTACGCACCACGAGGCCCAGAAGTTCATCACCACCGGTTTGCCCAGGAGCTGGGAGAGCGCCAGCTCGCGGCTGTCCAGGGTCTCCAGGATGAAGTCCGGGGCGGGCGGTCGGTCCTGAAGAGCCTTGGCCCCGGATCGGGCCGGAGCGCGCATGGTGGGGATGCCTCTCTGCTCCTGCGCCCGCTCCCATACCCAGGCGACGCCCACGGAGGCGAGGGCCACCGCCAAAAGCACCAGGAACCGCCTCACGGAGGCATTACCTCCTGTGCCGTGTTGAAGTCCCGGGGCAGGGTGACCATGTAGTGGGCGGGCGCGGACATGAAGAGCCGATGGGGGCGGTGGGTGCGCTCCCCGATCCAGGCGGCGAAGGAGGCGAGGCCATCGGGGCTGTCCCACAGGACCACCCGGCACGGCTCGTCCCCGCAGGTTCCCCGCCGACCGAGCTGCGCCCGCGTGGGGTTTTTCAGGTAGCCCGCCACGCCCTGCGCCTCAAAGGGCACCGGAAGAGCCTCCCGAACCCACCCGCGATCCGTCCACACGTACCGATTCCGGCCCACGAGGATGGCCCGCATCCCGCCCTGCACCTCGAACCGCACCCGGTCTGGCTTCTGAAAAGCGTATCGGGTCACCACCGCGTTACCCGCACCGTCGGTGATCTGCTCCGTCTCTCGCCACGTGTGCACGGCCTTCATCGCCTCCTGGGCCTGATGGAGTAGCCGCAGGGCCTCCACGTCTGACCGCAGCCGGAACGTCCCCAGGCGCAGTGGAAAGGACGCCGAGACATCCGGCCTTCCCCGCCTCCGCAGCACCACCTGGGCCTCCCAGTAGCCCGGAAGCGCGAGTGTACCGCCCTCCGCCGCGTACCGTCCGGATCCCTCCCGGGTGAGTCTCACGGCGGCCGGTAGGACCTCCTCGTCCAGCTTCCACAACCGGACCATTACCCGGTCCGCGTCCACCGGAGCTCCGTCCGGACGATGCACCGTGACCTCAAACCGATTCCATCCCGGCTCCGCGGGGGTGATCCGCAGCCCAATCCGCAGCCCCTCGGAAACCCCCGCCAGGGCCAGGGTTGGTGGCGGGATGGTGCGCAGCTGAACCGTCCGGGCGGTGGGGGTGATGGTGAGGGCGCCCACCGCCAGCAGCACCAGCGTACCCACTGCCGCCTCCAGCGCCACCATCCGCTGGATCCGGGCAAGAACCCCTTCCTTCGGGTTCTCCGGAGTCAACCGGGGGAGGAGGCCATACCGGTTCACCGCGCCCGAGATGACCAGGATCAGCACAAGGACGAGCTTTCCCGCAAGGAGCCTCCCCCAGTCCGTGGTGAGGAATCCGGCAGGGGAAGAAAGCTCCCGCACAGCCATGTACACGCCGCTCAGCGCCGCGGCCCCTGAACTCCAGCCCGCCCACCACGAGAAGCGGAGGACCGCCTGCGTTGCGTGCAGGCGGTATACCCGGCCGGTGCGGAGGACGGTGAGGAGTCCTACAATCCCTCCGATCCAGATGGAGGCAGCTGCCAAGTGCACCCAGTCCGCGAGGGCCATCAGCACTCCGCCGCCCCACGCGTGGGAGCCCAGGGTGGCGGAGAAGAGCAGCAGGGCCGCCAGAGGAAGCGACCACCGGGCCCAGGCCGCGTCCGGCACCAGGAACGCCGCCGCGGCGGCCATGCGGAATCCCAACGCCGGTCCCGTAGGGCTCAAGGCCAGCAGCCGGGCGGCCTGCGCAACGGAGGCACCGTCCAGAAAGAAGGCGAGCTCGAGGGGTGTCGTGAGCAGCGTAGCGAGCGCGGCGATCCCCGTGAGCCTTCGGAGCGCGGCGTCCGCGGGCGCCGGGAGGGTAAACCGCAATACGAGGTTCCCGAAGGCGGAGAGTCCTGCGAGCACCAGAATAGCCGCGTACGCGCTCCACCGGACCACCACCCGGAGCGGCGGAGGCCGGTCCTGCTCCGAACCTCCGCGGCCCGGCTCCACACCCACCCCGAACACCACAAACCCCGTGGTGAGGTGTCCGTCCACCCGCGAGAGGACTCGCCACCGCACCGCATAGCTCCCTTGAGGGAGCGGTGGGAGGAAAACCACCAGGGTCCGGCCGTCCTCCGTCACCTCGGATCGCAGGGAGCGTACCTTCCCGGAAGGATCCAGCACCTCCGCGGCGCTCAGCTGGGGCTGCACGGCCTCACTGAATACCAGCGCCACCTGCGGAGGGGATGTGTCCAGCCGGGCGCCGTCCCGGGGGCTACTGCGGATCAGGATCGCGTGGGCAAAGGTAGGAGGTGCCCAAAGGAACCCCATGATGAGCACGGCAAGGCAGAGTCCTCGCCGGACAACCCGCAGAAGGCTCAAAAGGCCCTCCACCAGTAGCCTACGGTAAACACTCCCGCGCCGATGAGGAAGGCCGCCGCGAGCCGGTGCACGTAGGGGACCACGGTCCGGATCCACCGGGTGACCGCGGCCTCGAAGAAGGTCACCCCCACCAGTACCGCGGTGAGGACCGTGCCCATGCCGAGGGCATACCCGACAAACCGGAGGGTGGCCACGAGCCAGTTCCCGGCGGCGAGGGCGCTTCCCACCACCGCCAGGAACACGGGCAGGGTGCACGCGAGGGAGCAGGTCCCGTATGCCACGCCGAACCCGAAGAAGGAGAGGAAGTGGTTTTCCGGCTGCACCCGTTCCCACACCCGACTCGCGGCCGCAATCCCGAACTCCCGGCCGGAGAGGGCGAGCCAGGTGCCGAGAAGGACGAGGGTAGCACCGACCAGCATGCCTCCGTACGGGAACGCCTGGGCCAAGACATAGCCGCCGGTCCCCACCACGAGTCCTGCAGCCCCGAAAAGCAGGACAAATCCCCCTGTGGCGACGAGGCCGAACGTGAGGGTCCGGCCAACCCGCCTGCCTGCGGATTCCAGGTTCGGGCGCGCAAGGGCGTAGGCCGCCAGCGAGGGCAGGAGCAGAATCCCGCACGGGTTGACCGCGGCCACCATGCCCGCGGCGAAGGCGTACCCCACGGGAAGCCAGCTGACCAGGGTGGCGATCCGCCCCTGTGCCAGGTAGAGGACCTTCGTGGAGGCGATCAGGATCCCGCCCAAGACGAATCCCCCCAGCACGAAGAGAATCCCCGAGGGGTCGACCCGGATCCGAGGTGTGGGGGGGGTCTCCGCGTTCACGGTACTGGTCTCCGGAGGCCTTCCAGCAGGTTCGCGAGTTCCTGCCGGGTGATGGGCCCCATCCATCGCCGCACGAGCCTTCCTTGGCGGTCCACCGCATACGTCTCGGGAATCCCCGTGACCCCGAACTCCACGAGGATCCGCCCTCGCGGGTCAGGCCCGTTCGGGTAAGTGATCCCGTAGTTCTGGAGGAACGTCCTGGCGGCCTGCTCCGAATCCCACACGTTCACACCCACGAATACGATACCCTGGCTCCGAAGCCCCCGCCAGGCCGCCTCCAGTTCCGGCGCTTCCTCCCGACAGGGCGGACACCACGAGGCCCAGAAGTTCACCACCATGACCCTTCCGCGCTGATCCGTCGGTCGGAAGACGCCGCCTCCGAACAGCTGCAGGGCGAACGGGGGCACCGGCCGCACCCGCACCTGCCCCGCACGCCCCGCGGTGTTGATGGCAAGGCTTCTCCGCTCGGGGCTCTGGCCGCGGAACAACGCGGAGGACAGCAGGGCCAGAAATCCGGCCACCAGGAGGAGCGTTACAGCAACCGGTATCCACGGAGTGCGGGAGGACCTCCGCGCGCACGCCATCGTCCGGCACGACGGTGCGACACGGTCTACCTCCGGGGGTGCACCGGGCATGCCTGCGTCGCGGAGTCCGCGGGCTCCCGCAGGCGCCGCCCTGTCAGGATCTCCGCGTCTCCCTTCGCGCGGAGCGTCCCGGACGTGCCCATGCGCCCTTCCGGCGCGCGTACGGGTCGTCCCCGGGCTGCCTCCATTTTCCCGCATGGAGTTTAGGCCCACAACGGCCAGCGGGGAATCCCCTGGAGCAGGAGCACCCCGCTGCCCCTGTAGGGCGTGTGCTCCCGATGAGGGGAGTGCTCTGTACACCATGCAGGCGGGGCTCAGCCTGAGGTGCTGCGCGTCCCGAGCTCCTCCACCACCCTCTGCACCGCCTCGTAGTCCGGCTCCACCCGGGGATCCTCGGAGACCCACCGGTACATCACCACGCCCCGCGCGTCCAGGACGAACACCGCCCGCTTGCTGGCCCCGCGCAGCAGCCCCCCCAGGAGCCCGTGGTCCTCGATGCCGAACGCGCGCACCGCCTCCCGGTTGAAGTCGCTCAGGAGCAAAAAGTTAAGCCCCTGCTGCTCCGCGAAGGCCTTGAGGGCAAAAGGACCGTCCACGCTGATCCCCACCACCCGGGCGCCGAGGGCCTCAAAGGCGGAGAGTCGATCCCGGAAGGTGCACATCTCCCGGGTACACACTGGAGTGAAGGCCGCGGGGAAGAAGGCGAGCACGAGGGGTTGACCGAAGAGGGAACTTAGACGCACGGCCTGTCGGTCCCAGCTTACGAGTGTCACATCCGGTGCCGGATCTCCCACGCGAACTTCGGCCACTTGGTTCCCCTCCTTTCCGTGTGCGGGTTCTCCGTGGTTGAGGATCCTTGCGCACGCTGATTCCCGTCAATCCCCTGCATCCATGGTGCCGCGGGGAGGGACCCTGACTGGGGGCAGGGGGAGGGCCCGGACGGCGGCGGCGATGCACCCCAGCGGGATGCCTGCGCTCAGCGCCAGGACCGCTCCCACGGGGCCGAGCCCGGACTGTCCTAGGAGCGCGGCACCGAGCATGGGAAACCCTACCACTCCTGCCCGCGCCACCAGCTCCGCCGTTCCGAACCGCCTTCCCCGCTCCTCCGCCGTGGAGAGGTCTGAGAGGAGGGCGGTGGAGGCCACCACTCCCGCGGACCACCCCACGCCCACCAGGAACAGGAAGAAGGTGGCCGTCCAGTACTCCGAGGCGGCCACGGAGCCGAAGGTGGCCAGCGCGATGGTCAGAAGAGCGCCCACCATCACGGGCGGCCGGCCCAGCCGGTCCGCGACCGCCCCGAGGGGGCGACCGAAGGCGAACATTCCGATGCTGTGGAGGGTGATGGCCCACACGATCTCGGAAACCCCGTGTCCATGGGTACGCATGGACACGGGGGCGATGGCCATGGAGAGGGTCATGATGCCCCAACTCGCGGCGTAGGTGGTGATGGCAGCCGCAAGGCTCCAGGCGTTGGGGGATGCTCCTGGAGAAGCCAGGGCCTCCTCCGGACGTTCCAGGTACGATCGGGCCACCTCCTTGGGGTCCGGCCGGAGCAGGCGCATGAGAGGCAGAATTCCCAACTGCAGCCCCGCGGCGCCGAACCACGTCCACGCGATGGCGGAGACCTCGTTCCGCCAAACCCAAAGGATGGAGGAACTGAGCAGGGGGGAGATCAGGGCGCCCACCACGCTCCCCATGAGCAGGTAGCCCACGGCCTTGCCCCGGTCCTCCGGTGGGTGGAGGTCCGCGGCGGCGACGGAGAGCTGCCGCAGGGGCGCGGAGAGGGCTCCGAACAGAAACGCCGCGCTGGCGAACCCCCAGAGGTGGCGCGCCTGGAAGGTCCACCCCACCAGGGCCGCGGCAAAGGCGGAGAGGGCTCCGCTTACGGCGAAGACCGGTCCCCGCCCCACCCGGTCCATCCACCGGCCCGCGGGGTAGGCGGTGAGGATCTGCCCAAACCCGCTGAGGCTCAGGGCAAGCCCCGTGGCGGCTACCGCACCTGTAAGGTGAAGGAGCATCACGCCGCCCAAGGCGGGCATGAGCTGGAAGGTGGCCACCGAGAGCGCTTGAGCCCAGAAGAGGAGGCGCATGTGCCGCCGTACAAGGTGCGGCACGCCCCTGGGGGGTGCAGATGGGGGAATGGCCACGTCCGCACTCCTCCGCGCAACCTTACCGGGAGGAAGTTCGGCCTTCCCCGTCAGGCTCCTGCTCCGGGGGCTCACGCGAGCACGACGAGAGGGCGAGAGTGGCTTACCGCGGGACCACGGGGACCTGCCGCCGGTACACCGGGGCCTGCATGCTGGCCACAAGATCTCCCTGGGGATCCCGTACCGTGATTCGGTAGGAGCCGAGACTCCGGCTGCGGTGCTCCTCCACGCACTCGGCTTGTAGGCGGCCGGGAGTGGGGGCGCGGAGGAAGTGGATGGTGGCGGAGATGGCCACCGCCTGTTCGTTGTGGGCGTTGCTGGCAGCGGCGAACGCGCAGTCCGCCAGGGAGAAGATTACCCCTCCGTGCACCACGCCGTGGAAGTTCCGGTGCTCGGGACGAAGCTCTAAGGCCACCCGGGCATACCCGGGCCGGACCTCCTCCACCTCCACACCCAGCAGCCGACCGAAGGGGTCAGTTCGGAAAGCATCCACCAGGTCCCGTGGAACCATGGGCCGACTAGGATACACCCCCTAGATAGGCGGCTCGAACCTCCGGATGGCCCAGGAGCTCCGCACCCGTCCCCTGCAGGACAATCCGGCCGGTCTCCATCACGTACGCCACGTCCGCCACCCGAAGGGCTTGGTGGGCGTTCTGCTCCACCAGGAGCACGGTGTACCCGTCCTCCCGGAGCCGCCGGATCACGCGGAACAGCTCCCGCACCAGCATGGGGGCCAGCCCCAGGGACGGCTCGTCCAGCAGCAGCAGCCGCGGGCGGGCCATCAGCGCCCGGCCGATGGCCAGCATCTGCTGCTCGCCCCCCCGACAGGGTGGCGGCC
>JANXCW010000015.1 GCA_025059775.1 Armatimonadota bacterium | reverse complement strand
AATCAACCCCTTCGCCGCCAACTCCGCAATCGCATCGTACGCCCAGTGGTTCGTCGGAACATCCGCAAACGGCTGGGCCCGCAGCCTCTCTCCCCCAACCCCCGCGAGGAGAAGGCCCATCAGCCCCACGATCCAGGGGATAGACCACAAGCGTCGAGTGTGCATCGACTGGATCCTCCTTTCTTTTCTTTCGGTATCTCACGAACTTTCAGCAGGAGAGGAGCGTTGAAGGAGCAAGGGGGACGGCGGGGTAGGGGCGCTCCCGGGGTGCACAGGGGTGGGGGTGTGGCCGCCGCCCCCCCTCAGCTCCACCTAGCGGCAGTGGCCCACGTATTTCACGTTCACATCCTGAAGTGTTGCATGCCCTGCCACCTTCCCGGCATCTCGGAAAGCTGTCCCTGGCTTGAGCCGAGCAATGCACTGTCGGGCCGCGGCGTATACAGGCTCGGGGAACTCTACATAGCCTACAGCACGGGTTAGGTTGGTCTTCTTACCGCGTTGCCGGGGATCATCCACCACCAAGTTCACACCGCTCTGCTTCCCCACGTACCAGTTAGCGAACTGGCGTACCTCTGGCTTGGAAAGGGCACTCGCACGGTTGAGATAGATGAACAGAGGTCGTGTGAGAGGGTAGCGGCCGGACTTGGTATTGTCGAACGTGGGCTCGATTCCGCGGCACTGATCGTTGGACGTGAGGTCCACTCGGTCGCTAGGATCCAGGGCAACACCCTTCACTCGGCCCAGATTCTCTTCCAGATATGCGAGTCCGAAGTAGCCCAGGGCCCCTTCATCCCGGGAGACGAATTGTACGGTCACGTTATCGTCCTCTGTGGCTTGGTAGTCCCCTCGGCTCGCCTTCGCCCGACCCACCACCATCTCCGTGAAGCTGTCAAAGGTACCGGAGTCTGCACCTGCGCCCGCCAGCCGCAGGGGCCGATCCGGAAAAGTAGGACGAATCTGACGCCAGCTCGTAATCCTCCGCTCTGCTCCGGGCTCCCACATCCGCTTGAGTTCACCAAGGGTAAGGCAGGTGGCCCAGGTGTTCCGGGGATTTACCACCACACTGAGCCCATCAATCGCCACAGGCACTTCCACGTAGCTCACTAGGTTTCGCCGGCAGGCCTCATCCTCCTCTGACCGGATGGGGCGAGAGGCATCCTGGATGTCCGTGCGGGATTGAGCGCTGTCTGCGCAGAACTTCTTGAACCCACCACCCGTACCACTAATTCCCACGGTAATACGGATACCCCGGCCCTGCGAGGTCTTTCCGAATTCTTCCGCTACCGCACTTGTGAGAGGCGCCACGGTACTGGATCCATCGATGACAATGGTGCCTGGGGGACTTGCAGTACCACCTGCCCGCTGCTGGGCTAGACCTGAAGGGACCAAACTAATTGCTGAGAGCAGAACAGCACCAGCCACAAGGATTCGAGTCCTACTCCGCATAGGGAACACACCTCCTCCTTTCTGTTTCTTCTCCTCTCATCTCATCTCATTACAACCCCCATGTCGCAGGGGTGCGTTAAGATACTCATAAGACTAAGTTAACTCGGGTTAAGTCCCGATTTCTCTCCCCTCGCGATGGCGTACCGCCACCACCGAGGGACGAGGCGGCACGGTACCATCCGGCCATCGACTGATCGGTCGCTCAAACGTCCCGCCTTCCCCCGGATGTTGGATGGCCACGAAGAGGGTCCGGAAGTCTGGAGTGAACTCCGGACCACATATTTCGCATCCTACAGGGCCACTCAGAAACTGCCACACCCGGCCCCGTTCAGGTCCCGAGACAGGTGCCACATAAAGTGCATCGTTGTATCCCAGGGCAGCAGGTTGCCCGTCCGTAGCAATCCAAAGATTCCCGCTACGATCAAACACGATGTTGTCCGGACAGCTGATGGGGCTCACCCGTTCCTTCGCATATCCTGCGAAGTACGTATCCGGATCCTTAGGGTTCCCGCAGAGCAGGAAGATCTGCCAGCGGAAGCGGGTGGCCGTGTGGTCTCCCGCGGCTTCAAAGAGCTCCAGTACATGGCCGTGACGGTTCACGGGCCGAGGATTCGCGGGATCCACCTGAGACAGAGTCCGTCGGTCATTATTGGTGCACACCACGTACACCGTACCCGTGACGGGACTCGCCTCGATGTCCTCTGGTCGATCCATCTTTGTGGCTCCCAGGAGATCGGCAGCACCTCGGGTGTTCAGGAGCACGTCCGCTTGGCTGCGGAACCCGTTCTCAGGAGTGAGGGGCCCCTGACCAAACACCAGGGGGAGCCACTCGCCAGTACCGTCCGGGTAGAACTTCGCTACGTACAGCGTCCCCTCGTCCAGAAGAGTGAGGTTGTGGGCGCGATCCTCTGGGCGGAATGGCTTACTCGAAACAAACTTGTAGATATACTCGAACCGCTCATCGTCTCCAGAGTACACCACCACACGTCGATCCCGGCTGACCACGGTGGTGGCTCCCTCGTGTTTGAACCGGCCCAGGGCCGTGCGCTTGCGCGGCACGAAGGTGGGATCATACGGATCTACCTCCACCACCCATCCGAACCGGAAGGGCTCATTAGGCTCTCGAGCCACATCGAACCTCGGATGATGCAGTTCCCATCGCCGCTCGCTAGAACCCCGGGGAATTCCGTAGCGGGCATGCACCCGGGCACGGGGATCATCTGCAGGCAACTGACCTGCATTGCCGAAGTATTGATGAAAGTTCTCTTCGCACGTGAGCACCGTGCCCCAAGGAGTCACACCACCCGCGCAGTTGTTCAACGTGCCACGAACCCGGGTCCCCGTAGGATCCTCTCGGGTGCGCATCCACTCGTGACCGGCAGCAGGTCCGGTCACGAGACACAAGGTCTCACCAGTAATTCGGCGATTGAAGCGAGAGGCCCGCAGGTACGTCCAGGAGCCGTCGGAGGCCTGACGAACCTCCACCACAGAGCCTCCATGCGCAGCGAGTTCCACATCCACCATCTCCCGTGTGGGACGCCCTACAGGATATTCAGAGAACATCAACTCCGGATTGGTATACTCATGGTTCACCCACAGGAGGCCCTGGCCAGCGGCTCGAGACCCTGGAGGCAAAGGCAGAAAAGTGACGTAGTCACAGTTGTATCCAAACTGACGTGCCTGAGCCTCTGCAGTCTGGCGCCGCGGATCGTAGGGCGGTGCATCTGCGGTAATGGGATCTCCCCACCGGATCACCACCTGGGTGAGGTATCCGGAAGGGACCATGACTCGATCCTCTCGGCTTAACCCTACCGGGATGAATCGGACGCCAGACTCTACCTTCGCTCCTTGCGCGACCCGACCGAGCCACGCAGGGGTCCCTAACACGATGGTAGCCCCCAGCAGCGTCCGTAGGAACTCCCGCCGGGTGAGGGCCTCCTCGAGAACCTCTCCCATCGTAGGGTTCGAGGCAAGGTTTGAAACTTCGGTGAAGCAAGAGTAACCACATTTCCAGCGACAAAGCTGTAAGAAGCTCCGTCGGTCCACCATCCGGACTCCCCCCCTCACCTGATTTGTTCACATCTTCACCTCTTTTCTCTTCTCTTTCATCGTTAACCTTTATCTAGAATTCTGTTAAAAGTTTGTAAACGCACGGGGCTGCTTTCTTGTGCTGCCTCTATCTCTTCCTGGGCCCCTTCCGAGAACCAGGGACTAGAGACTAGCAGATCTGCTGTCGACCGGTTGCAAGCAGTAGGAATATTCCAAAGTACTGCCACGCGCAGCAGGGCTTTTACATCCGGATCGTGAGGATGAGGTTCCAGGGGATCCCAGAAGAACACCAACATATCTACATCTCCCTCCACGATTCTGGACCCTACCTGAAGGTCTCCTCCCAGGGGCCCGCGCTGGAAGCACACGATCGGAAGATCCAACTCTTGAGCTAGGAGCCTCCCTGTGCTCCCGGTAGCGTACAGAGCGTGCCTTGCCAGTAGATCCCGGTGATCTCGTGCCCAGGTGATCAGGTCCGGTTTCCGGTTATCGTGGGCGATGAGCACGATCCGCTTGCGGGAGATCGTGCGCTGAGTATCCGTCATGCCCATTTCATCCCTCCTTCCTGCCTCCTTCCTGTTCTTGCAAACTTCAGGATGGCTAAGACTGCGATACAGCCTGAGTTTCAACAAACTCGTGTTTTGTATGAATCCATTAAGGTATTTCAAAGTTCAGCTCAAACCTACATAGGGATAATTCGGGACGGTTCCTAAAAAAGGTCTTAATCTAGCTTTATACATCCATTAAATGGATCCATTGAGCTTAATCTCCCGAAGAACTATTAAGAAAGGGTGGGATTGACGTGGAAAATTTGTCGCGACGTACATTCTTGAGGAAAGCCGTGTTGTATACCGCAGGGGTAGCTTTCCCCCGAGTCTTCTCCACTTCCTGGGCCACTCCTCGGCTCCGAATTCCTTACGGAGTTCAAAGTGGTGAGGTTACCCCAGGGGGCGCAGTGGTGTGGGCCGCATCCGATCGTCCGGCTCGCATGGTCGTGGAATGGTCCACGACAGACCGGTTCCGTGACGTCCAACGCATAGTAGGACCCTGGGCAACTCCAGATAGCGGTTTCACCGCCAAAGTCTGGATCCCAGATCTCCCGCCAGGATCCGACATCTTCTACCGTGTGTTCTTCGAGGACCCCTCAGATCCCGCTGCCCGCAGTGAACCCATGATGGGGCACCTTCGCACTCCGCCCCAGGATACCCGAACTGTGCGCTTTCTTTGGTCCGGGGACACCGCAGGGCAAGGGTGGGGGGTTAACCCAGAGTGGGGAGGCATGCGCATTTACGAGACCATGCGACGCCTGCAACCGGATTTCTTTGTCCACTGCGGAGACATGATCTACGCAGACAATCCCCTTCTCCCCGCTGTTGCTCTTCCGGATGGATCCGTCTGGCGCAATGTGGTTACACCTGAGAAAGCCAAGGTGGCAGAGACTCTGGAGGAATTTCGCGGCAATTATCGTTACAATCTTCTGGACGCGAACGTGCGCCGCTTCCACGCTGAAGTACCGGTCTACGTTCTCTGGGATGACCACGAGGTGACCAACAACTGGTACTGGGAGCGTGTCTTGCACGAAGACGCTCGTTACACAGTGAAGGACGTACGGACTCTAGCCGTTCGAGCCAAGCGTGCTATGTGGGAGTTCACCCCTCTGCGTGGGCCCCGGGTATATCGGAAGATCTCCTACGGTCCGCATCTGGATCTGTTCCTGCTGGACATGCGCACCTACCGGGGACCGAACGGCGAGAACCGTCAGCTGGTTCTGGAACCAGGAGCCCGAATTCTCGGATCGGAACAGGTTCGCTGGCTCAAACGCGAGCTCCTGCGTTCCCGTGCAACCTGGAAGGTAATCGCCGCGGACATGCCCTTGGGGCTCATCGTTTACCACGATGCGGGTCGCCGGTGGGGCTCAGAGGCTGTGGCCCAGGGGAGTGGTCCACCCATGGGGCGGGAGTTGGAGATCGCGGAGGTGCTGGCGTTTCTCAAACAACACGGCATCCAGAATACGGTTTGGATTACCGCGGATGTCCACTACTGTGCCACCCACCACTACCATCCGGATCGGGCTCAGTTCCGGGACTTCCTGCCCTTCTATGAGTTCGTCTCGGGACCTCTGCATGCAGGTGGGTTTGGGCCGAATGCCTTGGACGACACCTTCGGACCAGCAGTGGTCTTTCAAAAGCACCCTCCTACCCCTAACACGCCGCCCACAGCAGGTTACCTCTTCTTCGGCGAAGCGGTGATCGATGGCCGCAGTGGAGTTCTAACGGTCCGACACCGGGATGTCTCGGGGGCCGTACTGCATGAGCTCATGCTGGAACCTCGCCGCTGATCGGCTCGTCAGTCGCACAGAGCCGGGGGGAGCACCCGGAGGGCGCTGAGGGGACCGGGGTAGTGCGCCAATTCCACCCCTGCCTCCTTTAGGAGCTGAGCCGCGACGGGATCCGGGTAGTCTCCGGTGTAGACCACCCGGGCAATGCCCACGTTCGCAATCATCTTGGCGCACACTAGACAGGGTTGGTGGGTGCAGTACAGGGTTCCTCCCGCGATGGCGACTCCGTGGTAGGCGGCTTGAAGAATAGCGTTCTGCTCGGCGTGAATGCACAGGCACGTGTCGTGGCCTGTTCCGGAGGGGGCCTCTCCCGCGCATCGGGGACACCCCCCTTCCCCACAGTTCCGCAGCCCCCGGGGGGTATCGTTGTACCCCGTAGAGAGGACCATGCGGTTCAGGACGATCACCGCGCCCACCCGGCGGCGGAGGCACGTGGAGCGGCTGCTCACAAGCACCGCCATGCTCATGAAGTAATCATCCCAGCTAGGGCGCATCACCGGGTTCCGAACAGGCGATCTCCCGCGTCCCCGAGTCCCGGGAGGATGTAACCGTGAGCGTCCAGGCGCTCGTCCACCGCCGCGGTATAGATCTCCACCTCCGGGTGCTCGGTGTGGAGCCGGGCGATCCCCTCAGGGGCTGCGATGAGACACAGGAACTTGAACCGCCTGGTCCCTTGTTCCTTGAGGAGGCGTACGCACGCGGAGGCGGATCCTCCCGTAGCGAGCATGGGATCCAGGATCAGCGCCTCCCGTTGGGCCATGTCCTCGGGGAGCTTCGCATAGTACACGGTGGGGAGCAGGGTTTCGGGGTCCCGCTCGATACCCACGTGGCCTACCCGTGCGGTGGGCAGCAGTTTCACGATCCCCGGCTCCATACCAAGCCCCGCACGGAGAATGGACACAACGGCGAGCATGGAGCTGGAAATGCTCCTTCCCCGCGTACGCATCAGAGGGGTCTCGACCTCCACCTCATGCGTGCCCAGGTCCCGGGTGGCCTCGAAGGCCATCAGCAGCGCAAGTTCCTCCATCAGTTCCCGGAACTCCTTGTGCCCGGTGCGCCGGTCCCGCAGCAGGGACAGCTTGTGCTGAATGAGCGGGTGGTCCACCACGCGGACTCCGGACACCGCGCCCTCCTACTCCCCCGGAAGGGCCAGGAACTCCGGCACCGCCTCCTCCGGGTAGATGGGGAAGGCCGCGCAGAGCTCGTGCACCTCGGCCCGCACGCGTCCCGCCACCTCCGGATCTCCGGGCGCGGAGAGCACCGTATGGATCCAGCCGGCGATGCGGCGCATCTCGTCCTCCCGCATGCCCCGGGTAGTCACCGCGGGCGTACCGATCCGGATGCCGCTGGTGACCGTAGGCTTCTGGGGATCGAAGGGAACCATGTTCTTGTTCACGATGATGTGGGCTGCCCCCAGGGCCGTCTCCGCCATTTTCCCTGTGAGGTTTCGGTCACGCAGGTCGACCAGGATCAGGTGGTTGTCGGTTCCGCCGGTGGTGAGGTGGTACCCCCGTCGCATCAGCTCCTCCGCCAGGGTCTGCGCGTTCCGCACCACCTGCGCCGCGTACGTCCGGAACTCAGGCCGGGCAGCCTCATGGAAGCAGACGGCCTTGGCCGCGATCACGTGCATGAGGGGCCCACCTTGGGAGAAGGGGAACACCGCCCGGTCCACCTCCCGGGCGAGCTCCGCCCGGCAGAGGATGAGGCCCCCGCGGGGTCCGCGCAGGGTCTTGTGGGTGGTGGAGGTGACGAGATCCGCGTACGGCACGGGGTTGGGGTGCACGCCCCCCGCCACTAGTCCTGCGAAGTGGGCCATATCCACCATCAGGTACGCCCCGACGTCGTCCGCGATCTCCCGAAGCCGGGCGAAGTCGTAGGTCCGTGGGTAGGCTGTGGCACCGGCGACGATCAGGCGTGGGTGATGCTCACGAGCAAGTTGTGCGATCTGGTCGTAGTCGATCCGCTCCGTCCGAGGGTCCACTCCGTAGGGGACGATGTGGAACAGCCGCCCACTGAAGTTCACAGGGCTTCCGTGGGTGAGGTGTCCCCCGTGTGCGAGATCCATGGCCAGGATCCGGTCGCCGGGCCGCAGCACCGCGAAGTACGCGGCGAAGTTGGCCTGCGTGCCGGAGTGGGGCTGAACGTTGGTGTGTTCCGCCCCGAAGAGGAGCTTCGCCCGTTCCCGGGCCATCTGCTCTACCCTGTCCACGTACGTGCATCCCCCGTAGTATCGGCGTCCGGGGTACCCTTCCGCGTACTTGTTGGTGAGCACGCTCCCCTGGGCCTCCAGCACCGCCCGGCTCGCGTAGTTCTCCGAGGCGATGAGGTTCAGCTGCAGCCGCTGCCGGTTGAGATCCTGCAGAATGGCATCGGCCACTTCCGGATCGCTGCGTTGCAGGTAGCGAAGCACGTCAATCCCTCCGCATGTACTTCTCTTCCAACCGCCGGATCTTCTCCAGCCGCGGCACGTGGCGACCTCCTTCGAACTCCGTGTGGAGCCAGATCCGCACGATCTCCCGGGCCAGCTCCACCCCCACAACCCGGGCACCCAGGGAGAGCATGTTGGCATCGTTGTGGGCCCGGCTCATGCGGGCCGTGTACGCTTCCCAGCACAGGGCGCACCGGATGCCCGGAACCTTGTTGGCAACCATGGCCTCCCCGTTGCCACTCCCACCGACGACGATGCCCCGATGGCACTCCCCTCTCGCGACCGCCTCCGCGGCGGGGATTACGAAGTCCGGGTAGTCCACGGGGTCCTCCCCGAACGTCCCGAAGTCCACCGCCTCATAGCCCAGCTCCGCGAGGTCCGCCTTCAGGATCTCCTTCAGGGCATACCCCGCATGGTCGCTCGCGATGGCGATCCGCATCCCGCTGCTCCTTCGCCGCCGCGCCTAGAGGTTCCTCCGCCCTCCGGGCCACCGTCCCGCCACCACCCGCGCCAACCCCGCCAGGTCCCGCTCCACCCGAACCTCCCCGAAACCCGCTTCCCGCATCATGCGGGTCACCCGAGCGGGCTGATCCCACTTCGGGCTCACCTCCAGGGCCAGGAGCCCGCCCGGGAGCAGCACGGGAGGGGCCGAGGCGATGATCCGGGCGTGGAGTTCGGTCCCCGTAGGCCCCGGTGCGAGGACCGCGAGGGTGGGTTCCGCGCGGACCTCAGGGGGCAGCTCCTCCATGGCCTGCGGGGGGACGTAGGGCGGGTTGCTGACTACCGCGTGCGCCCGTACCCCCTGCGCCGCCACGGGCTGCAGGGCATCCCCCTGGAGGAACCGCACCCGGTCCAGGACCCCGTGGCGTCGGGCGTTCTCGTGGGCCACCTCCAGGGCCTCGGAGGAGATGTCCGTGGCGTACACCATTGCCCTCCTGTGGTGCACCGCGAGGGCCACCGCCACCGCTCCGCTCCCCGTACCTACCTCCACCACCACGGGCTCGGGGTGGTGGCGGATTGCCTCCAAGGCGAGATCCACCAGGAGCTCCGTCTCGGGTCGGGGGACAAGAACGCGCTCGTCCACCAGGAACGCAAGCCCATAGAACTCCCGCTCTCCGAGCAGGTAAGCGGTCGGTGTCCCCGCACCCCGCGCTTCCAGGAGACGCACGTACCGGGTCCACACCGCCAGGGAAGGTGCCTGCGTCCACCGGAGGTACAGCCCTGCCCGGTCAAGCCCCGCGGCATGGCGGAGGAGCACCTCCGCCTCCAGTTCTGGACTTTCCACCCCGCAGGCGCGGAGGTGCTCCCGCCCCAGCAAGTAGGCCTCCCGGAGGCTTGGAGGGACGGAGGTCACCGCCACGGCGTTGCTGCACTCACGAGGCCCCCGCGGCTGCCTGCAGCGCCGCGAGCCTGGTGGCCCGCTCGCGGGCCACCAGGGCCTCCAGGAGCGGATCAAGATCCCCGCCCAGCACCTCCTCAAGCCGGTACAGGGTGAGGCCGAGGCGGTGGTCCGTGACGCGGTTCTGGGGGAAATTGTACGTGCGGATCTTCTCGCTACGCTCGCCCGTGCCCACCTGCTGGCGCCGCTGGGCCGCGATCCGCTCCTGCTGCTCCCGCTGGCGGCGCTCCAGCAGGTGGGACCGGAGGATGCGCAGGGCCTTCTCCCGGTTCTGGTACTGGCTGCGCTCGTCCTGGCAGGTCACCACAATCCCGGTGGGCAGGTGGCGCACCCGCACCGCGGTCTCCACCTTGTTCACGTGCTGACCGCCCGCGCCACCTGCCCGGAAGGTCTCGATCTCCAGCTCCTCCGGCCGGATCTCCACTTCCACTTCCTCCGCCTCCGGGAGCACCGCCACCGTGGCCGTGGAGGTGTGGATGCGGCCTGCGGCCTCCGTAACCGGCACCCGCTGCACCCGATGCACCCCGCTCTCGTGCTTGAGCCGGCTGTACGCCCCTCTTCCCGCGATGCCCAGAGTGGCGGACTTCACCCCGCCCAGGTCGCTGGGCTGCAGATCCAGGATCTCCACCCTCCACCCCTTGCGCTCCGCGTACCGGGTGTACATCCGGAGCAAATCCCCGGCAAACAGGGCTGCCTCCTCCCCCCCGGTTCCGGGTCGGATCTCCACGATCACGTTCCGGTCGTCGTAGGGATCCCGGGGAGCCAGGCGCTCCTCCAGCCGGGCCCGCACCTCCGTCTCCTCCCGGCGCAGCCGCTCCAGCTCCTGCTCCGCGAGCTCCCGCATCTCTGGATCCGGGTCGTGTCGCAGGGCCTCCGTCCCCTCCAGATCCCGCCGGATGCGGCGCAGTTCCCGGATCAGGGCCACGAGTTCCTCTAACTCCGCATGCTCCTTCGCCAGCTCCCGGTACCGGGCGGGATCGGAGCACACCGCGGGATCACCCAGCCGCTCGGTCAGGGCCTCGTAGCGGGCCTCGTATGCCTCCAGGTGCTTCCAGTCCAGCATCCCTACACCACCACCCGCTCCAGCAGAACATCCTCCTCCCGGAGAAGGACGTTCTGCAGGGCCCGAATGGCCACCTCCACCTGCCCGTCGTCCGGCTCCCGGGTGGTGAGGTGCTGCAACCACAGTCCCGGAAGCACGAACGGCCGAATCCACCGGGAACGAGCCCCCGCGCGGATCACCTCATAGCTCAGCCCCGCCACGAGAGGCAAGAGCAGCACCCGGGAGGCGATCCGCTCCCCAAGCGGTGGCTTCCCCAGGAGGGAGAAGACCATCACCGCCACCCCCATCACCACCAGCAGGAAGGAAGTGCCGCAGCGGGGGTGGAACCGGCTCTGCTTCTGAACCTCCGACACCACGAGGGGTACACCGCGTTCCCACGCGTTCACCGCCTTGTGCTCCGCCCCGTGGTACATGTACACCCGGCGCAGGTGGGGAAGCAGGCCTACGAGCCCTACATACAGAACGACGAGCGCCACCCGGATGCATCCCTCCACGAGATTGAAGGCCACGGGGGGCAGGTCGTGGGCCACCCACCGGACCAGCACGGTGGGCGTGACGAAGAAAAGCCCCACCGCAACCCCGAGCCCCCCCGCCAAGCTCAGGGCCACCTCCCGACCGGAGAGCTCCCGGCCCCCTTTCTCGGAGGCGACCTGGTTCGCGGAGTACAAGAGAGCCCGGATGCCGACACCCAGGGCCTCGTATAGCACCACCACCCCGCGCACCACGGGGAGCCGCGCCCACCGGCTCCGTATCAGCAGGCTCGGCCGGTGCTGAACCTCCTCCACGATGCGACCATCCGGAGCCCGCACCGCGGTGCTGACCCATCGGGGGCCCCGCATCATGACCCCCTCCAGCACCGCCTGGCCGCCGATCATCACGCGTCCAGATCCCCGCATCCCGTAGCATCCTACCACCCGCGGGGCGGGTCGCGGGATCCCTATGGAAGGTACCGGAGAGGGTCTATGGGCTGGCCGCGGACGCGGACCTCGAAGTGCAGATGGGATCCCGTGCAGGCTCCGGTGCACCCTACCGCGGCGATCCGCTGGCCCTGCTCGACCCATTGGCCAGGCCGCACGAAGATCCGGGACGCGTGTCCGTAGTAGGTCTTCAGCCCTTCCCCGTGGTCCAGGATCACCAGCAACCCATACCCGCCGTACCACCCCGCGTAGCGCACCCGACCCGCTCGGGCCGCGTGGATCGGGGTTCCCCGCGGGGCCGCGATGTCGATGCCCAGGTGGTGGTGGCGCCACCGCCGGCCGAACCGACTCGTGAGAACCCCTCGTGCGGGCCACAGGAACCCTACCCTCCGCCGTACGGCGAAGGCCTGCGGGAGAGTCCCGGGAGCGGGAAGGCGCAGCCGCTGCCCCACTCGCAGCCGATCCCCGCGAAGGCCGTTAGCCCTCATCAGGGCCTGGACCGTAGTCCCGGAGCGCCGGGCGATGCTCCACAGGCTGTCCCCTGGGCGCACGATGTACACTGGGGAGTCTGTCCTTCCCTTCCCCGCGGGGGAGGGGAGACGAGAGGAGGACCAGGCAGGCCGCGCGGGGCTCCTCTCCGGGATCCGCAGGGTCTGCCCGATCCGGAGGACCTGGGTCGGCTTCATGCCGTTCGCCGCGGCGATGGCCTCCACCGTGGTCCCGTAGCGCCGGGCAAGATCCCACAGGGTGTCGCCGGGACGGACGGTGTGGGGAACGCCCCCGCCCTGCGTGGCTCCGGAGGAAAGGGTAGGAAACCCGAGGACCAACAGGCCCAGGTACAGCACCACCCATGCTCCCGTCCGCATCGCCAAACCTTCGCCCGGGGATTTCTTCCTAAACTCTGCGGAAGATTCTAACAAAGCCCTGGGGCCATGTATAGACCCTGAGCAAGACCGTCCCCTAGAGCTCTGGGCCAACGTCTATGGCTAGGGGAGCTGGCGGGTGCGCACGCACTCCGCAAGGCCCGCCAGGCCCAGGAGGAACCCGACGAGGGAAGCCGCGTAGGCCACGAGGGAGAGGAAGCTAGGGGGGAGCATCCGGAGGGTGGTGAAGAAGAGGTAAGTCCAGGAGGCGAGCAGGATCCCCAGGCCGAGGATCACAAGCCACCGGGAGCGGCTCACGGGTCGCTTTGGAGGGCCGGCTCGAGCTGTCTCTCCCCGCTCAGCAGCCAGCAGCTCGCGAGGTGTCCAGGAGAGGCCTCGAACTCAGGTGGGACTTCCCGATCGCACACCCCCGGGATCCGAACCGGACAGCGGGGGTGGAACCGGCATCCGGAGGGAGGCCTCAGGAGGCTTGGGGGTTCCCCAGGCGGGACCGGGCGCAGGCGGGTGGCGTTCTCCGGGTCCGGCTCCGGAAGGGCGGCAAGCAGCGCCTGGGTATACGGGTGCCGGGGGTTTCGGAGGAGCTCCCGGACCGGGGCCTGCTCCACGACGCGACCCGCGTACATCACGAAGACCCGCTCGCAGAAGTACCGCACCGTGGAGAGGTCGTGGGTGATGTAGAGGATGGTGAGCCGGTGCGTGTGCTGCAATCCCCGCAACAGCTGCAGGATCTCCACCCGCACGGAGGCGTCCAGCATGGAGACCGGTTCGTCCGCGATCAGGAGTTTGGGGCCCAGGATCATGGCCCGGGCAATCACCAGCCGCTGCTGCTGTCCGCCGCTCAGCATGTGGGGATAGCGGGGCAAGAACTCCTCCGCGGGAACGAGTCCCACCTCCTCCAGCACGGACCGGATTCGGTGGATCCGATCTCCTGGGGGAACGCGGTGGATGCGGAGGGGCTCTTCCAGGATGCGCCGCACGGTCATGAAGGGTGCCAGGGCCCCGTAGGGATCCTGCTGCACGTAGCCCATCCGGGACCGCGCCGCGGCCAGGTCCGCGTAAAGCGGCCTTCCCTCAAACAGGATCTCCCCCCGGATGGGCGGTACAAGTCCCAGCAGGGTCCTCGCGAGGGTACTCTTCCCGCACCCGCTCTCCCCCACCACCGCCACCGCCTCTCCCCGCCGTAGGGCAAAGCTCACCCCGTCCACGGCCCGCACCCATCCCACGTGCACGAACCCCCACCGCCGCAGCTCGAACCAGGTGTGCAGGTCCTGCACCTGCAGCAGCACCTCATCCATCGCGGGGCTCCTCCGCCCACAGCCAGCATTTTACCCATCGGTCGCCGCTCACCTGGAAGGAAGGCGGTTCCAGGAAACACCGGTCGAAGCGGGCGGGGCAGCGGTCCGCGAACCGGCAGCCCGTGGGCGGTCGGATGAGGCTGGGCGGTCGGCCCGGGATAGGCTCAATAGGCCGATCCTCCCGCAGGACGGGCACGCTTCCGAGCAGGGCCCGGGCGTACGGGTGGAGGGGGCCGGTGAAGAAAGCCCGGGCGGAGCATCGCTCCACCACCTGCCCCGCGTACATCACCGCCACCTCGTCCGCCAGCTCGCTGGCGTTGGCAAGATCGTGGGTGATGAGGAGGAAACTCGTTCCCAGCTCCCGCTTGATGATTTTCAGGAGGTTCATCAGGCTCGCCTGGGTGAGCACATCCAGGGCGCTGGTGGGTTCGTCGAGGATCACCAGCTCCGGACGGAGCACCAGGGCCTGCGCCAGGGCAACCCGCTGCCGCATGCCGCCGCTGAGCTCGAAAGGATAGCGGTCCACGAAATCCAGGGGCAGGCCCACCAGCTGGAAGGCCTCCTCCACCAGGGGCCGCGCCTCCGCCGGCGTTTTCGCTCGTCCGTGGACGAACAGGGGTTCCGCCACCTGATCCCCCGCCCGGAGCACGGGGTTGAGGGCGGTGGCAGCCGCCTGTGGCACCAGGCTCACCCGACGCCACCGCACCTCCCGCCGAAATCGCTCCTCCGGCATCTGCAGCAGTTCCAGCCCGTCCAGGTATACCCGGCCCGAGTAGGTGTGCACGTTGCGGGGCAGCAGCCTGAGAATGGCCCGCGCCAGGGAGCTCTTCCCGCACCCGCTCTCCCCCACCACCACCAGGGTCCGTCCCCGCTGCAGCACCATCTCCACCCCGTCCACGGCCTGCACGGGACCCTGGGCGGTGCGGAAATACAGGCGCAGATCCTCCACCCGCAGCATGCTACAGCTCCCGCAGACGCGGGTTGAACACCCGATCCAGGGCAAAGCCCAACAGCGTGAACCCCAAACCGGCCAGCATGAGCAGAACCGCGGGCTCCAGCACCCAGTAGTACTGCCCCACGTAGAGGGCACCCGCCCGGTACGCGTCTTCGATCACCTTCCCCCAGGTGGGCAAAAGCGGATCCCCGAGTCCCAGCACGCTCAGGGTGGCTTCCAGGAACACGAATCCCGGGATGAGGGTGACGAACTGCGGCACCAGGACAGGAACCGCCCGGGGCACCATGTACAGAAACACGATGCGCATCCCCCTGGCCCCGTATGCCCGGGCCGCCTCGACGTAGGGTGCCTCTTTGACCTGTAAAAACAGGGCCCGGTAGGTTTTGATCCCGCCTCCGAAGATCCCCAGCAGGATCACCACCCCCACGATGACCCACAGACTCCGGGAGTACAGGGTGGCCACCATGATGAGGATGGGCAGCCCGGGCAGGATGAGGTTCACCTCGGTGATGCGCTGGATGAGGCCGTCCACCCACCCGCCGTACCACGCGCCCAGGGCCGCGATCACCAGGGTGCTCACGCTGCTGCCCACGGACGCCACCAGCCCGAACGCCATGGCCACGGGCGTTCCCCACAGAAGCGCAAGGCTGAGGTCCCGCCGTAGGTGGTCCGTGCCCGCAACCCCGTGCACCTCCCCGTACGCTACCAGCCGCACCTCGACTTCCGAGTCGGGTTCGAAGAGGTACCCCCGCACCTGGAGCGCATACCGCCCTGGCACCGCCTCCTCCGGGCGGTCCGGAGAGGAGAACAGGATCACCTCCGGGCGCCCTCCAAGCTCCTGCTGGAGCCGTTGGTCGGTGCTGAGACGGTAGACGTCCCGCCCGCGGACGGCGAACTCCGCGATCCGGATCTCCACTCCGTCCGGTGGGACCCAGCTCAGCTCCACCTGCGGTGCCCTCTCCCGATGGCGGGCCTGGAGGAAAACCGCGAGCTCGCTGGGAGGGCGCCGGTACGGGTAGGTGAACGAAAGCGCGCCCACCACCTCCCGGACGCCTCCCGCCAACCGCCGCACGGACCAGATAGCGCTTGTGCCCTCCACCACCAGGGTGCGGGGCAGGTCCTCCCGCAGGAACCAGTTCACCCATTCGGGTCGGGCGTTGCGGGGGTTGTACTGCCACACCTCCTCCCCGCCCCGCCACAGCCGGATGGCCTCCGGGTAGGGGACGGCTACCACCGCGTACACGGAGAGGATCACGAAAAAGCCGATGATGACGAGGCCCGCCACCGCGGACCGGTACCGCACCAGCTCCCCGAACACCCGCCGCATCCCCCTATCCCCCTATCCGCACCCGGGGATCCACGATGGCGTAGGCCACGTCCAGCAGGAAGACGGTGATGGCCAGCAGGTACGCGTACAGGATGGTGGCGCCCACGATCACGGGGGTGTCCGCGAGTCCCACTGCCTGGTAGAGGGTACGACCCAGGCCCGGCCAGTTGAACACCGTCTCCAGCACGATGGCCCCGGTCCATGCCCCGATGAGGCCCAGGGCGAAACTGGTGAGGAGGGTAGGGAGGGCGGGGCGGAGGATGTACCGCCGCTCCAGCAGAGCGTCCGGAAGCCCCTTTGCCCGCGCCAGCTCCACGTAGTCCTCGCTGCTGAACAGCAGGAAGAAGGTGCGCCAGGAGTAGACGGCGAGCGGCAGGGAGGTGAGGGTGATGGCCGCCACGGGCAGGACCATGTGCCGGAGGACGCTCGCGGCATACGCGAGCTTCCCCTCCGGTGGGGGGGCTTCCACCATACCGCCGAAGGGAAGCCACCGCAGCCATGCGGCGAAGATCAGGATGAGGAAGATCCCGTAGAACCAGGCGGGCGGGGTGGAGAGGGGGGCCAGGGCGATCACCAAACGGTCCGGCAGGCTGCCGTACCGTCGGGAGAGGCTCAGGGCCGCGCTCACGGAGGCGAAGAAGAGCAGGATCTGTGTGGTGGCGAACAGGAGAAGGGTGGGGCCGAGGCGGTCCAGGAGGATCTGGCGCACCAGCCTGGAGCCCGTGTCGCTGGTCATGCGCTCCGCAAATCCCAGCCGCAACAGGAGCGCATCCCGGAGATACGCCACGGACCGTACGAGGAAGGGGCGATCGAGCCCCAGGCGCTGCTCCTCCACCCGGATCATCTCCGCCACCACCCGCTCCCGCACTTCCGGGGGCAGCCGGCGGATCTGCTCGTTCAGGGATGCCGTGAGGGCCACCTGCTCCCGGATCTCCGAGCGCTTGATCTGGTCCACGTACCCGCCCATGTTGGCCACCAGGATGGTGAGGTAGATGCCTACCGCGGTGGTACAGAACAGGGCCATCCCCCGGGTCACGGTGTAGGTGACAACCCGGACCAGGGTGGAGGTCGTCCGGGGGCGGGGCAGGGCCAGGGAGGCGGCTCGGGCCACGACGGCTACTGCGGGGGCAGGACCGTGAAGGTCACGGAGGCGAAGCCCGGAATGCTCACCACCCGGGAGACCACGATGACCTCAAGCCGTGCGGAGCCGGGTCTCAGGCGCGCGGTCACCTGCGGGGAGAGGACCACCTGCCATCTCTCTCCGAGACGCTGCGCACGGCCGCTGCCCGCGAGCTCGTTGCGGGCATCGAACAGCAGGTACCGCACCTCCGCGATGTCCCCGGGCGGATAGGGCCTGCCGCGGTGGGTGATGCGCACCTCGAAGGCGGCCTCCTGTCCGGTCCGCACGGTGCGGGGGCCGGTCAGGGATGCGGCAGCGATCCGGGGCTCCCCGAACCGCAGCCACTTGGTGGAGGGATCCGGAAACCGGCCGAACCGTCTCAGCTCCACGATCTTCTCCACGGGAGAGACCCGCTGCAGCAGGAACGGGCCCATCCCCACCCAGTAGTGGCCGCGGCCAGCCCGCCAAGCTGCCAGCAGCCGCCACCGCTGCCGCGCCTCCTCCGGGGAAATCCAGCGGCGCAGGGCCCGCTCGAAGGGGATGTAGTTCTCCGCCCGTGCGGCCCGGAGCTCCTCGTCGAGGATGGCCAGGGTGGGGCCGGCCACGTAGTTGAGCCGTTCCACCCGCTTCTCCGTGGCCTTCGCGGCCGTGAAGGCAGCCCGGCCGTTCGTCTCCGCCCGGATCCCCAGGGCCACGGTGTGCCAGGGGCCGGGTCCGAAGCCGTACACCGGCCAGAAGGCCCCCGCGGAGGTCATGAGCTCCGCTTCCAGGGTCCAGTCCGTGCTGTAGTACTCTACCACGAGGGGATCCTCCTGCACGATGCGGAACCCCCGGAAGGTCTCCACGAAGGACCGGAAGGCGGGAAGGTACGAGCGGTCAAAGAGCGGGCTTCCCTCCTCCGCCCGCTCGAAGGTCAGGATCCAGGCGAGCAGGATATCGCCCAGGCTCAGGCGGTTGCCGTCGTGCCACTGCACCTTCCGGAAGAGATCCCGCTCGAAGTGGATCACGCTCCTCCGGGTCGCGGTCAGTCCCTGGGGGTACCGCTCCCGAACCGTCACGAACCGCTGCTCCCGGGAGTCCCAACCGATGATGGCATCCTCCGGAACCCGGATCTGGGGCGCGAACTTCAACTCCAGCCAGTCCGCGCTCTTGGTGACCGGCAGCCCCTGCTGGACCGTGACCTCCACCCTCTCGACCCGCTGCGGCTGGGGCAGCCCCGTGTAGGGGTCCGGGAGGAAGGGGTAGTCCTGGGTGGCCCGGATCAGGGTGGTGTCGAAGATCCAGTTGGAACCGCCCACGGGGTTCCACGGCTCCGCCAGGATGCTCCGTAGCCCGACGCGCACCACGCCGCCGGAGCGATCCCGGTAGCGGAGGGTGTAAGGCCACAGGTACGATCCCGCCAGTCCCCCCGCGAGGTCACTCACCACCCCCACCTCCGCCCGCCAGGCCAGGACGGGAAGCCGATCCACCAGCCACACCCGTACGGAGTCCTGCAGGGCCAGCTCCAGGGCCCGGGCAAGCAACCGGTTGCGCTCCTGTGCGGAACGGAACCGGCGCTGCGCGAGCCGCTCCGCAAGTCGGTCGAATTCAGGGCTCGGCTGGTACGCCTGCCAGAGCGGGCTCGGAAGGCCACGCCGGGTGTAGAAGAAATCGAAGACGTCCACCTGGTCCCGGTCGATCACCGTGCTGATCCACCCGCCCGTGTAGAGGTGCCAGCGTCCCGCCGCGGGATCCCCCGTGCTCCAGATGGGGCTGAGCTCCGGGGCCCGGCCGTACCGTCGCTCTACGGTGAACCCCACCTGCTCCAGCAGTCCCGCCACGTAATCCCCGATCTGCCGGCGCTCGTCCTCGATACGGATGAGGAAGATGAGGACCACGGGGGCCCCCCGGAAGTGCCACTTTCCGCCCACCAGGGTGGCTCCCAGTTTCTGCATCTCCTCGGCAATCAGGGACCGGGCGCGCTCCGGGTTGTGCGCGTACCGGATCTCCAGCCGCCGGGCGACCTCCGCGACCCGGGCGTAGTCGGGGAATGCCCGGCTGATGGGGAGGTAGCGGGGCTCGCCGAGCCCTCCCATGAGCTCCTGGGCGATGTACCGCCGGTCCACGAGCCAGTTCATCGCCTCCCGGATACGGGGAACCGCGAAGGGGTTGAGGCGGTTCGTACCCGGAAAGACAGGCCCCACGGGGTTGAAGGTGAGTTCGTGGTAGAGACCGTAGCTCGTGGTGGAGACGAGGGCCCGGCTCTGACGGATCCGGTTGGCGATCTCCGGGATGGCCGTCTCGCTGAACCACGCGTGGAGGTCTCCGGCCTCCATGCGGCGCACCGCGGCCGCCTCGCTCGGCTCCTCCACCGCCACCACCGCGTCCACCCACGCCCCCACCCGCTGTCCCTGGGCCGCGGTGTGCGCGGGGAAGGCAAAGGCGGCAAGAGCCAGGAGGAACCCCAGGATTCCGTACCTCTTCTTGGCCCGCATGCGCTTCCCCCCTTGGATCACAGGTGCGTCCGGCCCACCTTTCCCATTCTATTCCGTGGCCTTCTCCAGCGGTGCGTACCCCAGGGCCAGGCGCTTCGTCCCGAGACCCGGAAAGTGGACGGTGACCACCGCCCGGCTCCCTTCCCCTTCCATCTCCACCACCCGACCCAGGCCGAAGTGGCGGTGCCGCACCCACTCCCCGACCCGGAGGTCGGGTCCCCCCCGGTCCGGTGGATTCGACCAGGCATCCGTCCACGCGAGGGGGGCCGAAACCTCCCGTACACAGGGCTTGGGGAGCTCCTCCAGGAATCGAGAGGGCACGCTCACCGTAGTGCGGCCGAGGAGGGTACGCTGCTGGGTATAGGTAAGGTACACGCGCTCCCTGGCCCGGGTGATGCCCACGTACGCGAGCCGCCGCTCCTCCTCCAGCTGCCGGGGATCCTCCAGGGAGCGACTGTGGGGGAAAAGCCCCTCCTCCAGCCCGCACAGGAACACCACGGAGAACTCCAGCCCCTTCGCCGCGTGGAGGGTCAGAAGCGTCACCCGGTCCTGGGTCTCATCATAGGTGTCCACGTCCGTCATGAGGGCCACGTGCTCCAAAAAGGCCTCCACATAGGTCTCCCCGCTGGCCCTCTCGAACTCCTGCGCTACGGTCACCAGCTCCCGCAGGTTCTCCAGGCGCGCACCGGCCTCTTCTGTTCCCTCCGCTTCCAGGGCCGCCCGGTATCCGGTCCGTTCGATGGCGAGGGAGATGAGCTCCGAAATCGTGGAGCGCGGCATAGCCTCCTGGAGTGCCTCCAGGGTCGCCGCGAACCCCTCCACCGCCCGTCGGAGCTGAGGGGAGAGGGCCGTGAGGACCTCCGGGTGCCGCAGGGCCTGCAGGGGCGGGATTCCCAGCCGCTCCGCGGCTGCTTCAATCCTCGCCAGGGTTCCCTCCCCAATACCCCGGCGGGGGACGTTGGCGATCCGCCGCAGGCTCAGCACGTCCCGCGGGTTTGTGAGCACCCGCAGGTACGCAAGCAGATCCTTCACCTCCCGCCGCTCGTAGAACCGTAGGGCCCCCACCACCTGGTAGGGGATCCCCGCCCGCAGGAGAGCTTCCTCGAACTGCCGCGATTGCGCGTTGATCCGGTACAGGATGGCACACGCCCGCAGGGGGTATCCCCGTGCCTGCAGCGCCCGCACCTCCTCCACCACGAACCGGGCCTCGTCGTGTTCATCCCTCGCCGCGTACACGATGAGGGGCTCTCCCGGGGGGTTCTCCGTCCATAGGCGCTTGGGGTAGCGGTGGGGGTTGTGGCGGATGAGGTGCTCTGCGGCCTCCAGGATGGTCTTCGTGGACCGGTAGTTCTGCTCGAGCGGGATGATCCGGGCATCGGGGAAGTCCCGCTCGAACTCCAGGATGTTGCGGATGTCCGCACCCCGCCACCCGTAGATGGCCTGGTCCACGTCCCCCACCGCGCACAGGTTCCGGTGCCGGGCCGCAAGGGCACGGAGGAGTCGGAACTGTACGGGGTTGGTGTCCTGGTACTCGTCCACCAGGATGTGCACAAACCGCTCCTGGCAGGCCGCCAGCACGTCCGGGCAGGTGGCGAAGAGCCGCAGGGTCTCCACCAGCATATCGTCGAAATCCAGGGCGTCGTGCTCCGCCAGGATCCGCTGGTACTCCCGCCACACCGCCGCCACCACCTGCTCAAAGTAGGTCGTGGCACGCCGTTCGTAGTCCGGCAGGTCCGTACCCTCGTTCTTGGCCGCGGAGATGAGCCCGAGCACCGCGCCGGGGGGGATGCGCCGCTCGTCGAGCTGTAGCCGCCGCAGGGCCTCCCGCACCGTGGCCCGCTGGTCCTCCTCGTCGTAGACCACAAAGCGCGGGGAGAGTCCGATGCGCTCCCCCCACCGTCGCAGGAGACGGCCGCAGATCCGGTGAAAGGTGCCGATCCAGAGGTGCTCCGCCACCCGACCACCCACCAGCTGCGCAATCCGGTCCCGCATCTCGCCCGCGGCCTTGTTGGTGAAGGTCACCGCGAGGATGCGGTCCGGCGGTACCCCGCGTCCCCGGATCAGGTAGGCCACCCGGTAGGCCAGGACCCGGGTCTTACCGCTCCCCGCGCCCGCCAGGATCAAAAGCGGCCCGCCCTCATGCAGGACCGCCTCCCGCTGCGCGGGGTTGAGGTCCGCGAGGAGCTCCAGCGGGCGCGTCACGGTCCGGGCCGCTCCACGGGTTCCAGGACTTCCCGCGCACGTGGGACCCGGGGTGGGCCCGAAGGCAGCCCCCTATGTTCCGGGTTTCTCGACCACGCCATGCTCCTCCACCATCTGCCGAATTGTACCGCGACTCGGGCGAGGGTTGAGTCGTCTACTCCCACTCGATGGTGGCGGGGGGCTTGGAGGTGATGTCGTAGACCACCCGGGTGATCTCCGGAACCTCCCGGGTGATCCGGGCCGCCAGGGTCTCCAGCAGCTCCGGGGGCAGGCGCGCCCAGTCCGCAGTCATGCCGTCTTCGCTGGTCACCGCCCGCACCACGGCCGCATACCCGTACGTGCGGGCATCCCCGGCCACGCCCACCGTCCGCACGGGCAGCAGAACACAGAAGGCCTGCCAGAGGGAACGCGCGAGCCCTGCCCGCCGGATTTCCTCCATCACGATAGCGTCCGCCTCCCGGAGGATGCGCAGCTTCTCCGCCGTCACCTCCCCCACCACCCGGATGGCGAGGCCCGGGCCGGGGAAGGGATGGCGCCAGATGAGCTCGTCCGGAAGCCCCAGGGCCTTCGCCACCTCCCGCACCTCGTCCTTAAAGAGCTCCCGGAAGGGCTCTATCAGCTGAAAACTCATACGTTCCGGGAGGCCACCCACGTTGTGGTGGGTCTTGATGCGGGCCGCGGTCCGGGTGCCGCTCTCGATGACGTCCGGATAGAGCGTGCCCTGCACGAGGAAGTCGATGCGTCCCAGCTGGCGCGCGTGCTCCTCGAAGACCCGCACGAACTCCTCCCCGATGCGCCGCCGCTTCTCCTCCGGGTCGGACACGCCCCGCAACCGTTCCAGGAAACGCGGGGCGGCATCCACGTGGATCAGGGGGACGCGGAAGTGATCCCGGAAGGTGCGCACTACCTGCTCCGCCTCGCCTTTGCGCAGAAACCCGTGATCCACGAAGATGCAACGGAGCTGATCCCCCACCGCCCGGTGCACTAAAGCCGCGGCCGCGGAGGAGTCCACTCCGCCCGAGAGGGCGCACAGCACCCTTCCAGCCCCCACCTGTTCCCGCACCCAGACCACGGCCTCCTCGAGGAACGAGGTCATGGTCCAGGATCCGGTACACCCGCACACCGTGAACAGGAAGTTCCGCAGCACCTCCCGTCCCCAGGGAGTGTGGGAAACCTCCGGGTGGAACTGCACACCGAACAGCCGCCGGGCGGGATGCGCCATGGCCGCGCACACTCCCTGATCCGTGCGGGCCAGGCTGACAAAACCGGGCGGCAGGTCCAGCACCGCGTCCCCGTGGCTCATCCAGCACAGCAACCGCCGCTCCAGCCCCGCGAACAGCACATCCGGCTCTTCCACCACCAGCCGGGTGCGGCCGTACTCCCGGTGGGGGCTAGGGCCCGTGCGACCGCCCAGCACGTGGGCCATCCACTGCATGCCGTAACAGATCCCCAGCACGGGAATCCCCAGGGAGAGCAGGGCGGCATCCGCCTGGGGAGCGTCGGGTTCGTAGACGCTCCGGGGTCCACCGGAGAGCACGATCCCCTTGGGCCGGAGGTCCCGGATGCGGGCCAGCGGCGCATCGTAGGGGAGGATGAGGCTGTAGACCCGGAGCTCCCGGATCCGACGGGCGATCAGCTGCGTGTACTGGGCGCCGAAATCGAGGACGAGAACGAGCTCTGGGGAGGCCGGACGGAGTTCCGCGGGCGCTTCCTCCACCTGCATCCCGATCACGGCCGGCCCTGGCCCACCCGCTGGGCGAACTGCACCGCCTTGCCCTCCGTGGCGAGGGCGGGGGCCAGCACCACCTCCACCTGGTGCATCTCCCGGATGGTAGAAGCCCCGCACATCCCCATGGCTGTCCGAAGGGCCTCCACGAGATTCTGGCTCCCATCGTCCACCTGCGCGGGGCCCAGGAGGATCTGGCGCAGCGTCCCCGTGGTTCCCACATAAATGCGGGTGCCCCGGGGAAGGGCGGGATGCGGGGTGGCCATGCCCCAGTGGTATCCCCGTCCCGGCGCCTCCGCCGCACGCGCGAGGGCACTCCCCAGCATCACCGCGTCCGCTCCGCACGCGATGGCCTTCGCGAGATCTCCCCCTACCGTGAGCCCACCATCCGCGATCACGGGGACATAGCGACCCGTGCGGACGTAGTAGGCATCCCGGGCCGCAGCCACGTCGCACAGGGCGGTGACCTGCGGAACGCCAACCCCCAGCACGCGGCGGCTCGTGCACGCGGCCCCGGGCCCCACGCCCACGAACACCCCCGCCACCCCCGCCTCCAGCAGCCCCATGGCCTGGGCGTACGAGACACAGTTCCCCGCCAGGACGGGGATCCCCAGCCGGTCCACCAGCTCCCGCAGGGAAACTCCCCGGCCACGGGTGGAGCGATGCTGCGCGGTCACCACGGTGGACTGGACTACGAGCACGTCGAGCCCCGCCTCCCGGGCGAGGGGGGCGAGGTGGGGGGCGTTCGCGGGGGTCACGGAGGCCATGGCCACCGCGCCCGCCCGCTTGAGCTCCTGGATGCGGCGGGCAACGAGGTCGTCCCGGACCGGACGGCGGTACACCTCCTGCAGAACCGCCACGCATCTCTCCGGGGGAGCCTGGACGATGGCCTCGATGGCCTCCGCGGGATCCTCGTACCGGGTCTGGATTCCCTCCAGGTTGAGTACCGCAGCTCCACCCAGCCCGTGCAGGAGCGCCGCCACCCGCACATCCGTCACGCTGTCCATGGCCGCGGCGAGCACGGGGATGCGGAAACGGAAGCCCGCCACCTCCCACGAGGTGTCCACATCCTCGGGATCCAGGGTGCTCGCGGCGGGAACCAGGGCGATGTCGTCGTACCCGTAGGCCCGGCGTGCCCACCGACCAATGCCGAGAGGCTCTCCCACGGGCTGCTCCGTCTCGCCTGGCACGGGGACCCGTTCGGGGATCTGCGTCTTCATTGGTACACCTCCGGCTTCAGCACGCACACGAAGGGCAGGTTCCGGTACAGCCCCGCGTAGTCCAGACCGTAGCCCACCACGAACCTGTTGGGAATCCGGAAGCCCACGTACCGCAGAGGGACCTCCCGGATGCGGCGTTCCGCCTTGTCCAGAAGCACGCACACCGCAAGACTCGCGGGATACCGGGCCTTCAGGGTGGTGAGCAGGTAGTCCATGGTGAGCCCGGTGTCCACGATGTCATCCACGATGATCACGTGCCGCCCCTCGATGCTCTCATTGAGGTCCTTGAGGATCCGCACCACCCCCGTGCTCTCCGTGCCCCGGCCATAGGCGCTGGTGGCCATGAAATCCAGGTGCACGGGGATGGTGATGGCCCGCAGGAGATCGCACACGAAGAACACCGCGCCCGTGAGGATTCCCACCAGCAACGGTTCCTTCCCTTCGTAGTCCTCTGAAATCTGGCGGCCCAGCTCCCGCACCCGGGACTGCAGCGCCTCCTCCGGGATCAACACCTCCGCTACGTCGTCCAGCAACCCCACGGTGCCGCTCCTTTGCCGGTGATTGTAGAGGGACGGAAAACAGGAGTCAACCACCGCGCTTGCGCCACGTTCGGTCCCGGATTCTTCGCGGATTCTCAGCCTTCTACGTCGGATCGTTCGGATTTTGTGAACATCCTGCTTCCCGGCTTCACGAGGGGCACGCCCTCCCGGCAGAGGGGACAGGACGCGGGAGCGAAGGTCTCCAGATCCAGGTGCAACACGGCCGCAAACGGCGCTCCGAACCCCGGGTCGCGTCCCCCGGTACGGTCCACCAGGGCCGCCACCCCCACCACCTCGGCCCCCGCGGACCGCACCAGATCCAGCACCTCCCGCACGGATCCGCCGGTGGTCACCACATCCTCCGCCACCAGCACCCGCTCTCCCCGGCCCACGGTAAAGGACCGTCGCAGGGCCAGGTGCCCGTCCGTGCGCTCCGCCCAGATGGCGCGGGCGTTGAGCTGACGCGCGAGCTCGTAGACCAGGGGAATCGCTCCCAAAGCAGGGCCCACCACCACCTCCACACCCCTGGTGCGGAAAACCTCTGCCAGGGGGGCCGCCACACGCGCCGCGAGGTCCGGGTACTGCAACAGGAGGGCGCACTGCACGTAGGCGGGGCTGTGGAGGCCGCTGGTGAGCAGGAAGTGGCCCTCGAGCAGCGCTCCCACCCTCCGGAAGATTTCCAGGATTTCCTGCTCCGCGGGTCCGCGGGTCATGGTGGTTCCGGGGTCAGGGCCTGCATCAGGGACCGGGCTGCCGCGAGAGGATCGGAGGCCTGGAGGATGGGCCGGCCCACCACCACGTAGTCCGCGCCCGCGGCCACCGCGCTGCGGACATCTCCGGTGCGGGCCTGGTCGTCGCCCTCCACCGCCCGCGGTCGGATGCCCGGCACCACCGCGAGGAATTCCGCGCCCAGGTTGTGTTTCAGATCGGCCACCTCGCGCACCCCGCACACCGCGCCATCCAGTCCCGCCTCCCGGGCAAGCCTTCCCAGTCGCAGGACGGCCTCCGCAAGCCCGTCCGCGATCCCCACGGAGCGCGCCTCCTCCTCATCCAGGCTGGTGGGGAGGGTAACCCCGATGAGGCGCGGCGGGCTCTCCGCCTCCCTCGCCGCCTGCGCCGCCGCCCGGAGCATCTCCCTTCCCCCGAGGGTGTGCACGGTGAGCATGGAGACCCCCAACCGGGCCGCCTGTCGCACCGCCGCGGCCACCACGTGCGGGATGTCGAAGAACTTCAGGTCCAGGAACACCCGGGCCCCGTGGTCGTGCACCATACGCACCGCTTCTGGACCGCAGGCGGTGAACAGCACGGGGCCCACCTTGAAGAACGCCACCGCGGGCCGCAGCAGGCGCACGAGCCGCTCTGCCTCCCGGAACCCCGATACGTCCAGGGCCACGATGAGCTCAGGCACGTGCGGCATGGGGAAGCTCCAGGGCGCCCACCAGTTCCCGGATGGACCGCATCCCCTGCGTGGCGAGATACGTCCGCAACCCTTCCACGAGCTCCCGGGCAACCCGTGGGTTCTTCAGGGTGGCGGAGGCGACGGCCACTGCGGAAGCACCGGCCAGGAAGAACTCCGCCGCGTGCTCCGCGTTCTCGATTCCCCCCATGCCGATGAGCGGGACGGCAACCGCCCGGCGCACCTCGAACACCATGCGCACCGCCACGGGTCGGAGAGGGGGCCCCGAAAGCCCTCCGGTAATTCCGCCCAGCTTGGGCCGGCGGGTGCGCACGTCAATGGCCATCCCGAGGAGGGTGTTAACCAGGCTGAGGGCATCCGCCCCCGCACCTGCCGCGGCCCGGGCCACGGAGACGATGTCCGTGACGTTGGGGGTGAGCTTCACGAACAGGGGACGGTGCACCACCTCCCGCACGGCCCGCACCAGCTCCCGGAGGAGCTCCGGGTCCGTGCCGAACACGAGCCCGTTCTCCACGTTGGGGCAGCTCACGTTGAGCTCCAAGGCCGCGATCCCCTCCGCCTCCGTGAGCCAACCGGCGAGTTCCCGGAACTCCGCGACGGAGTGTCCCGCAAGGCTGGCGATGATGGGGATCCCCAGGGTACGCAGGAACGGGAGGTCCTTGGTGAGGAAAGCGGCAAGGCCTGGATTGCGCAACCCCACCGAGTTGAGCAAGCCGCCGTCCACCTCCACCAGATCCGGCCGCGGGTTCCCCTCCCGGGGTTCCAGGGTGATGGACTTGGTGACGAACCCGCCGAAGGCCCCAAGATCCACCACCTGGGCGAATTCCCGGCCGTGCCCCAAGGGCCCCGCGGCGCACAGCACGGGGTTCGGAAACCGTACCCCCGCGATCTCCACCGATAGATCCACGGTCATTCCGCACCCGAGCCCACGGGGAGCAGCCTAGCCTTCTCTTCTTCCTCCATCCACACGACGCGGCCCTCCACCAGGGTCGCCAGCACCCTCCCCCGCAGGGTCCACCCTCCGAAGGGCGTGTTGCGGGATTTGCTGTGGAACCGATCCGGATCCACCACCCACTCCCGCCCGGGGTCGAGGAGCACCAGGTCCGCGGGAGCACCCGCCTGCAGCCGGCCGCCCGGCAATCCCAGGATCCGCGCGGGCCGGTCCGTGACGAGGGAGAGTGCCCTCCCTAGAGGCCACCCCTCCTGCCACACGAGCCGGGTGAGCACCACGCCGAGCAGCGTCTCCAGTCCGATGACCCCGAAGGGCGCCGCATCGAACTCCACCAGCTTCTCTGCAGGAGCGTGCGGGGCGTGGTCCGTGGCGATGCAGTCCAGGGTTCCGTCCCGCAGGCCCTCCAGCAGGGCCTCCACGTCCTCCGCGCTCCGCAGGGGAGGATTCATCTTGAAGTTCGGATCGTACCCCTCCAGGCTCTCGTCCGTGAGGGCGAGATGGTGGGGGGTGACTTCCGCGGTGACCCGCACGCCCCGTGTTTTGGCCTCCCGGATAAGGCGCACGGATCCCCGGGTGCTGACGTGCTGGATGTGCACGTGGGCTCCGGTCTCCTCCGCCAGCACGAGATCCCGGGCCACCACCACCTCCTCCGCGCTTCGGGGGATACCCCGCAGGCCCAACCGGACGCTCACCTCCCCCTCGTGCATGACTCCTCCCGCGGAGAGGGAGGGATCCTCGCAGTGCTCGAGGATGGGGAGGTCGAACATCCGGCTGTAGAGCATGGCCCGACGGAGCAGTCCGGCATCGGAGATGGGCCGGCCATCATCCGAGAGGCCCACCACGCCCGCCGTCGCGAGGGCCCCAATGGGGCTCAGCTCCTTGCCCTCCAGCCCCTTCGTGACGGCACCCACGGGGTACACGCGCACCGCTCCGGCTTCCCGCGCCCGGCTCCGGATGTACTCCACCACCACGGGGTCGTCCACGGGTGGCTTCGTGTTGGCCATGCACACCACGCTCGTCACCCCGCCGCGGGCCGCGGCCCGGGTGCCGGAGGCGATGTCCTCCTTGTGGGTCTGTCCCGGGTCCCGGAGGTGCACGTGGAGATCCACGAGTCCCGGAGCCACCACCAGACTCCGGGCGTCGAGGACGCTCGCTCCCCCGGGCCGCATTCCCCGCGCCACGGCCACGATGCGGCCGCCCTCCACCAACACGTCCGCCACCTCATCCCGGCCGGAAGCCGGGTCCACCACCCGGCCGCCCGCAATCCACAACCGCTCCACGGCCCTTTCCTAGGACACGCCTGCCGCCATCCGCTGTGCCACGGGCCGCAACTCCGGACGGGCCGGGGCAGTCGCCAGCAGGTCGTACAGGACCGCCATGCGCACCGCCACACCGTGCGCCACCTGACGGAGGATCACGGATTGCGGTCCGTAGGCCACCTCCGGCGTGATCTCCACCCCCAGGTTCATGGGGCCGGGGTGCATCACGATGGCGTCCGGCTTGGCCCGGCGAAGGCGGTGCGGGGTGAGGGCATACAGGCGCGCGAACTCCCCTAGGGAAGGGACGAAGGCCGCGGCCGCCCGTTCCACCTGCATCCGCAGGGGTATTACCACATCCGCACCCTCCAGGGCCTCCTCGATCCGCACGGTCAGGGAAGCGTTCGGGATGTCCACGGAGGGAGGCAGCAGGGTCGCCGGACCGCACAGCACCACCCGGGCTCCCAGAAGTCCCAGGCCGTACGCGGTGGAGCGGGCCACCCGGCTGTGGAGGATGTCGCCCAGGATGACCACCCGGAGTCCCGCGATGCGGCCCTTGATCTCCCGGATGGTGAGGAGATCCAGCAGGCCCTGCGTGGGATGCTCGTGCATCCCGTCCCCCGCGTTGATCACGCTGCACCGTACGTGCCGGGCCACGAAGTGCGGGGCTCCGGAGCTGCTGTGCCGGAGCACGATGGCATCCACCCCCATGGCCTCCAGGGTGCGTGCCGTGTCGAGCAGGGACTCGCCCTTCTGCACGGAGCTGCGGGCCACGTCGAAGACCAGAACCTCCGCACCCAGACGGCGGGCGGCCAGCTCAAAGGAGGTGCGGGTGCGGGTGCTGGGTTCGAAGAAGACCATGGCCACCACGCGGCCCTGAAGGGCACCGGCAGGCAACGCCCCCTGGAGCGCGGTGCGGGAAAGATCCAGGAGGGATTGCACCTGCCCCACGGTGAGGCTCCGCAGGTCGAGCAAATCCTTACGGAGGATCTTCATCCGACACCCCTCCCTTCCTTGCGGGGCGCCGGACCGGCGGCAAGCAACACACCTTCTTGCCGCCGGCAAGAAGGTGTAGGAACCATCTTGTTGCGCCCCTTGCCGGCCTCACGGGACCGACTTAAAGGTGCTTTCCACGCTAAACTATCACGTGGAAGCCCTCGGGTCAACGAGAAAGAAAGGAGGGAGGACCATGAAGATCACCTATCTGGGGCATGCGTGCTTTCTGCTGGAGACCCAAGCGGGCAGGCGCATTCTCGTGGACCCCTACAACGAGCAGGTGGGTTACCCCATGCAGCCCGTGCCTGCGGATCTGGTGCTCATCAGCCACGAGCACTTCGACCACAACCACGTGGCCCTCGCAAGCGGTTCCCCGCGGGTGATCCGGGGCCTCCGGGATGAGGGCCGGGACTGGGCGGATGTACAGGAGACGGTGGACGGCATCGAGATCCGGACGGTGCGCACCTACCACGACGAGACCCAGGGCTCCCAGCGGGGCAAGAACGCCATGTTCTGGGTGGTGGCGGACGGACTGCGCATCCTCCATGCGGGCGACCTCGGCCACGCCCTGGATCCTCAGACCGCGGCGCAGGCCCAGAACCCGGACATCTTCCTGGTCCCCGTAGGGGGCTACTACACCATCGACGCGGCCACCGCGGATCGGGTGATCGCGCAGCTCCACCCCCGGGTGGTGGTTCCCATGCACTACCGGACGGAAGTGAACCCGGACTGGCCCATCGCTCCCCTCGACCCGTTCCTGGCCAACAAGCAGAACATCAAGCGGGTGGGCCACACGGTGGAGATCAAGGATCTGCCCGCCACCCAGGAGATCTGGGTTATGGCGTGGAAGGCTTAGCGCTCACGTCTCCTCCGGGGGCGCAAGCCAGTTGAGGAGGGTGCGGACCCCGAAGCCCGTGGCCCCCTTGGGCAGGTGCGGGGCCTGGCCCTCGGCCTTGTCCAGGAAGGCCACCCCCGCGATGTCCAGGTGGGCCCAGGGCCGGTCGCCCACGAACTCCGCGATGAAGGCAGCACCCTTTTGGGCGCCGCCGTACCGACCCGCGGAGTTCTTGAGATCCGCCACCTCGCTCCGGATGGCCTCCCGGAATTCCTCATACAGGGGCAGCTCCCACAATCGCTCCCCCGCTGCCTCCCCGGCCCGGATGAGGTCCTGAATGAGGGCCCGGTCGTTGCCCAGAATGGCGGCCGCGTGGTAGCCCAGGGCCACGATGGCGGAGCCCGTCAAGGTGGCGAGGTCCACGATGGCGTCCGGCCGGTAGCGGGCCGCGTAGCTGAGGGCATCCGCGAGCACCACCCGGCCCTCCGCATCCGTGTTGGTGATCTCGATGGTTTTGCCGTTCAGGGCCCGTACGATGTCGCCGGGCTTCATCGCCGATTCCCCGAGCAGGTTCTCCACCGCCCCCACGATCCCCACCACGCGGTGGGGAACCCGAAGCGCGGGAAGGGCCCGCATGGCCGCCAGCACCGCGGCGGCTCCCGCACAGTCGGACTTCATGGTCTCCATACCTTCCGCGGTCTTGAGGTCGAGCCCGCCCGCATCGAAGGTAACGCCCTTGCCCGCGATCACCACGGTCCGGTTCGCGCGGGGCGGCCGGTACTCCAGCACGATGAGCTGCGGAGGCTGCCTGCTCCCGCGACCCACCGCGAGGATGGCGCCCGCGCCCATGCGCTGGAGCTGCAGGGGGCCGTATACCCGGATCCTCAGGTCCCGCTCTCGGGCGATCCGCCGGGCGATGCGGGCCAGGGCCGGAGGCGTGACCTCGTTCGGCGGGGCGTTCACGAGGTCCCGGGCGAAGCAGGTGGCCTCGGCCAGCACCTGCCCCCGGTGGAGGGCCCTTCTCCGCTCGGCATCCGTACCACCCAGGATCTGCACGCGCTCCAGCTGCGGCTCCTCGAAGGTCCTGTAGGCCTCGTACCGGTACGCGCCCAGGTACAAGCCCTCCACCACGGCCCCCAGGGCCTGCGGGGGGAGCCGCGGTGTCCATACCGCCAGGTGGCGTACCCGCTGGGACCGGGCCTCGCGGACGGCCACCGCGGCAGCCCGGCGCAGGGCCTCCGTCCAGGCGGATCCGACCTTCGGCCGCCCCATTCCTACCAGCACCAAGCGGGGGGGAGGGATCTTTCCGTGGGTGAATAGCCACAGCGTCCGGTCCTGCTTGCCTCCAAACCCCGTCAGGCGCACAGCCTCCCGGATCCATCCGTCCAGGGCTCGGTCCAGATCCTCGAGGGCAGCTTCCAGTGCCTGCTCCTCTATCAAGATGGCCAGGGCATCGCACGAGGCCTGCTCGGGTCGGATGTTCGAGAGCATCACCTGCATCCCCGCTACCTCCCGCGGAATTCCGCGAAGGGGCGGCCCACACCCTCCTCACGGGCCCGTTCGTAGACCAGCTTCGCCACGGCCACGTCCTCCAGGGCAATCCCCTGCGAGGCAAAGAGGGTGATCTCCCGCGGGTCCCCGCGCCCGGGGACCCTTCCCGCCACGATGTCCGAGAGCTCCACCGCCTGCTCCCACCGGAAGACTCCTTCCCGTTCCGCCTGCACCAGATCCCCGCACTCCATCTGCGCCTGGGCAAGATCGTCCACCGCAATGCGGTGGGCCCGCCGCACCGCCTCCCCGTCCAGCTCCCGGCGATCCGGCCAGTTGACGCCCGCCGCATTGATGTGCACCCCGGGATGCAGCCATCGACCCCGCAGGACCGGCTCCCGGGCCGTGGTGATGGTGCAGATCACGTCCGCGCCCGTCACAGCTTCCTCTCCGGAGGGCACGGCCCGCACGGGGATTGCGAGCTGCTCCGACATCTCCCGCGCGAAGGCCTCACGGCGCTGGGGCGTGCGGCTGTAGACCCGGGCCTCCCGGACGGAGCGCACCGCACACACCGCGGCCAGCTGGGTCCTCGCCTGCCAGCCGCTCCCGATCACCGCGACCACGGAGGCCTCCGGACGGGCCATGTACCGGGTGGCAAGCCCACTGGCGGCACCTGTTCGTCGCTGCCCCAGCACGTCCGCCTCCATGCCGGCCAGGAGCCGACCGTCCGTAGCGTACAGCAGCACCACAAATCGCGCTCCCGCTGGGGAAGTGGTGTACGCCTTCAACCCCATCACGCCCCCCGAGATCCACCCCGCAGACATCACGTGGAGCACCCCCTCAGGGGTCACCACCCGGGTACGCGGGACGTTGACGGCCTCTCCCGCCGCCTTCGCGCGGAAGGCTTCCTCCAGCACCCGGATGGCCTCCGGAAGCGGGAGCAGGCGCGAGATGTCTTCCTCGGCAAGCCAAATGGCGCTCACGCCTCCAACACCTCCTGCAAGGCCTCCATGGCCTGAGCGGTAGATCCCCGCGCCTCGCAATACGCCTCCCACCGCTCCCGCACGGTCCTCGCCTCCGGAGTCCACAGACCGAGCAGTCCTCCGCGCCAGGTGGGCAGATCGGGGTCGAGCGCGGCCAGGTCGAGGAAGTCCAGGGAGCGGTCCACGAATTCCCGCAGGGTCTGCGCGTCGATCCCGGGTCCGTAAAAGGGTTGCCGGGCGATCTCTTCGTACAGGCAGGCGAGGACCCGGGTGGTGGCCAGGAGGGCGGAGAGCAGCCGGACGTCGCGCCACCGGGCCTGGATGCTGTGCGCCTCCTCCGGCCAAGCCGCGCTCAGCTCTGCCATCCATCCGTCCGCGGCCGAGGCGAGCCGCACCGCGAGTCTCCGGACTCCTTCTCCGGAGGGATCCCGCGTGAGGGCCCAGCGTCCCAGCGTCACCACCGCCATCTGCGCCCTCTCCGCGATGGGCGGGGAAACGATGCGGGGCAGCAGCACCTCCCGGTCCCACAGGGCCTGCGCGGCCACGGAGAAGTTTGAGGGAGTGACCCGGTCCGGCAAGTGCGCCCGGTAACGCTGTCGCTGCAGGCGCCCCCTGGAACCCAGCCACTCCAGGGCAAGCCGCAGGGGGATGTAGACGACTCCAGCCCACACCATGAGGAGGAAGAACCACCGATCCCACCCGAAGGTGAGCACGGAGAAGCCGAAGCCCACCGCGCAGGCCACCACCAGCCACCGGTCGGTCCGGCGGCGGCCTTCAGGGGTCGAGAGCCGGTGGAGGAAGGCGGGAGTCATTCCGCCTTTCAGCATACCGCATGCGGCAGGGGAGCGACGGGGAACGGCGAATAGCGGGAGGGAACACGGTCTCACGCAGGAGAAGCGGACCATGGACCGAGCCCTCGCATACGCCCGCCAGCATCGCGACCGGTTCCTGGAGGAACTCGGGGACTGGCTGCGGATTCCCAGCATCAGCGCGCTCCCGGAGCACGATGCGGACTGCGAGCGGGCCGCCCACTGGCTCGGGGACCGGCTGCGGAGAACGGGGATGCGGGTGGAGGTGATCCCTTCCAGCCGGCACCATCCCCTCGTGTACGCGGAGTGGCTGGGTGCTTCAGACGCTCCTACCGTGCTCGTGTACGGCCACTACGACGTGCAGCCCGTAGATCCCCTGGAGCTGTGGCATTCCCCACCCTTTGAGCCCACGGTGCGGGGGGATCGGCTCTACGCCCGGGGTGCTTCGGACGACAAGGGGCAGGTCTTCGCGGTGGTGGCGGCCCTGGAGGCCCTGCTCGCCACGGACGGACTTCCCGTGAACGTGAAGCTGCTGGTGGAGGGAGAGGAGGAGAGCAGCGGGGCGGAGGTCTCCGCCTACGTACCCCGGCACCGGCGAAAGCTCGCGGCGGACTGCGCCCTCGTGATGGACTCCGCCTTCTTCGACCGGGGGATCCCCGCCATCACCGTGGGGCTGCGGGGGATCCTGTACGAGGAGGTGACCTGGCAGGGGCCCGAGACAGATCTCCACTCCGGCCTCTACGGCGGCGCCGTCCCCAACCCCTTTCATGAGGCGGTGCGGCTGTTGGGGTCGCTGTGGGATCGTCGCGGCCGCGTGCGTCTGCCGGGCTTTTACCGGCGCGTGCGGCCGCCCACCGAGGAGGAGCGCCGCGCCTGGCAGGAGCTCGCCCTCGATGAGGCGGAGTTCGCGCGCCGGATCGGCGCCCGAGGCGTGGCGGGGGAAGAGGGGTTCTCGGTGCTGGAACGGCTGTGGGCACGGCCCACGTTTGAGATCCACGGACTGGCCGGAGGCTTTACCGGATCGGGGGCCAAGACCGTGCTCCCCGCCCGGTGCACCGCGAAGGTGAGCATGCGCCTGGTGCCTGACCAGGATCCCGATCGGATCCACCGGGCCTTCGAACGGTACATCCTGCGTCGGACCCACCCCGTCTATCGGGTCGAGGTCCGGAAGCTGTATGCGGGACGGCCCTGGGTCATCTCTCCCCAACAGCCCGCCGTACAGGCCGCGGCCCGGGCATGGCGGGAGGCATTCGGAGCAGAGGTCCGGTTCATCCGTCAAGGGGGGTCCGTGCCCGTGGTGGAGTTGCTGGCCCGTACCCTGAAGTTGCCCGTGGTGGTCACCGGATTCGGACTCCCGGACGACAACCTCCACGCGCCCAACGAGAAGGTGGAGCTTCCCCTCCTGTGGGGCGGGGTAGAGGCGGTGATCCGGTTCTTCCACCACCTCCGGGGGATCCCGCGGCCAGCGCCAGCCGAACCCCTGACGCCTCTGTGAAGGTACCGTATCCTAGAGGCGTGCGGACCCTGCGGGTGGCGCTCGCGCAGATCAACCCCGTGGTGGGAGACCTGGAGGGCAACGTCCGCCGCATCGTGGAGCGGTTGCGACAGGCCCGGGAGCTTGGTGCGGACGTGGTGCTCTTCCCGGAGCTCGCGGTCACCGGCTACCCGCCGGAGGACCTCGTGCTCAAGCCGGACTTCGTGGAGGGGAACCTGCGGGCGGTGGAGGAGATCGCGGCCCACACCACGGACCTGGTGGCGGTGGTGGGGTTTGTGGACCGCGCCACGTACCTGTACAACGCGGCCGCGGTGTGCGCGGACGGCCGGATCGCGGGGGTGTACCACAAGCGGCTGTTGCCCAACTATGGGGTCTTCGACGAGAAACGGTACTTCGCACCGGGGACGACGGTGCCCGTCTTCCGACTGGGAGAACTCCCCGTGGCGGTGAACATCTGCGAGGACATCTGGTTTCCGGACGGCCCCCTCGCGGTGCAGGCCCAGGCTGGGGCGCTGATCGCTTTCAACATCAACGGCTCCCCCTATCACCGGGGCAAGTGGCGGGAGCGGGAGGAGATGCTCCGCACCCGGGCCCGGGACCACGGGGTGGTCCTGTGCTACGTGAACGTAGTGGGCGGACAGGACGAGCTGGTCTTCGACGGCGGCAGCGTGGTGATAGACCAGGAAGGGAAAGTCCTGGCCCGGGGCCCACAGTTCGAGGAGGCCCTGGTGGTGTGCGACGTGGACGTGGCCCGGGCCAAGCGCCTGCGGGCCCGTCGCACGGGGGTGGAGGAGAGCGACCGGTTCCCGCTCCAGGCTCCACCCGTCTCCGTGGTGGAGCTGGAGGCGCTGCGGGACCGTCCCCGGCCCCCCGTGGCGCCCTTCCTGGCGGAACCCTTACCGGACCTGGAGGAGGTGTACCGGGCCCTGGTGGTAGGGACCCGGGACTACGTGCGGAAGAACGGGTTCCACCAGGTGGTGGTGGGGCTCTCGGGCGGGATCGACTCTTCCCTGGTGGCCGTCATCGCCATGGATGCCTTGGGGCCGGAGAACGTCTGGGGCGTGTCCATGCCCTCCCCGTACACCTCCGGGGAGAGCGTGCGGTACGCGGAGGAGCTGGCCCGCAACCTGGGGATCCGTCTCTTGGTGCTCCCCATCGGGGAGGTCTTCCAGAGCTATCTGGAGACGCTCGCGGCGCCTTTCGCGGGCACACAGCCCAACGAGGCGGAGGAGAACATCCAGGCCCGCATCCGCGGAAACCTCCTCATGGCCCTCACCAACAAGTTCGGGGGGATCGTGCTCACCACGGGCAACAAGAGCGAGCTGAGCGTGGGGTATGCCACCCTGTACGGGGACATGGCCGGCGGGTTCGCGGTGCTGAAGGACGTGCCGAAAACCTTGGTGTACGCCCTGGCCCGCCACCGGAACGCCAGGCATCCCGTCATCCCGGAGGGGGTGTTCCTGCGCCCACCCACCGCGGAGCTGCGGCCGGGCCAGACGGATCAGGAGAAGCTTCCGCCCTACGAGGTACTCGATCCCATCCTGGAGCTCTACGTGGAGCAGGACACGCCACCGGAGGACATCGTGCGGGCGGGGTTCGATCCCGAGACCGTGGCGAAGGTGGTGCGGATGGTGGACCGCAGCGAGTACAAGCGCCGACAGGCCCCGCCCGGTGTGAAGATCACGCCCAAGGCCTTCGGACGCGACCGGCGGCTTCCCATCACCTCCTGGTACCGGCCGTGGACCCAGATGGAGACCGCGGCCGGCACGGCCCGGGACGCCCGCTGATGCGGACGGTCCACATCCCGCAAACGCGGGCGGAGATGGTGCAGATCGTCTTCCCCGAACACGCGAACGACCAGGGATCCCTCTACGGCGGCCGCATGATGGCGTGGATCGCCACCGCGGGAACGCTCGCGGCCTCCCGGCTCGCCCGGGGCCCCGTAGTCCTGGGGGCCATGGACGAGCTGGACTTCCTCCAGCCCGTGCGCGTGGGGGAGGTGGTGACCCTGGAAGCCCTGGTCACGGACGTGGGACGGTCCTCCCTGGAGGTGGACGTGGAGGTTTACGCGGAGGATCCGAAAGCGGAGGTGCGGCGCCACACCACCTCCGCCCACCTCGCCTTCGTAGCTGTGGACGAGGCGGGCCGGCCGCGGCCCGTGGGCATTCGGGTGGTGGCGGAAACCCAAGAGGAGGAGCGGCTCCTGCAGGCGGCCCGGAAGCGGCGGGAACAACGCCTAGCGCGCATCGCGGCCCACCGCGCGCCCCCGGAGATCCCGCACCCTACCCGTCACGCGGCCCGGTCCGTCCGCCTGGTGTTCCCCGAGGACGCGGTGGCGGGCAACCTCCTGTTCGCGGGAAACCTCATGATGCTCCTCGACGAACACGCGGCCATCGTGGCGATCCGGTACGCCCGGGGCCCCGTGGTGACCGCCTCCGTGGACGCCCTGGACTTCGTGAACCCCGTGCGGGTGGGGCAGATCCTCCACCTGCTTGCCGCTCTGAACTTCGTGGGCCGCAGCTCCCTGGAGGTGGGCCTGTGGGTCCGCGCAGAGGACCCATTCTCCGGAGCTATGTGGCACACGTGCACCACCTTCGTCACCCTGGTCCACGTGGATCCCGAGGGCAGGCCATGTCCCCTCCCGCCGTACGTGCCGGAAACACCCGAGGAGCAGGCCCGGTATACGGCGGCCATGGAGCGACGCGCACGGCGCCTGCACCGTCGGAAGGCCTGGAGATGAGCCTGTGGTGGATCGCGACCCTGAGCCTGGTGCCGTGGGTGGAGCTGCGGGGCGCCATCCCGGTGGCCCTCGCGCAGGGCCACCCGCCGCTCCAGACCTTCCTCCTCTGCACCCTCACCAACCTCCTGGTCATCATCCCCGGGTGGATCACCCTTGACCTGTGCTACCACCGGTTTCTCTCCCGGATCGGGTGGATCGCGCGGCGGATGGAGCGGGTCCGCCGTCAGGGAACGCCCTACGTGCAGCGGTACAAGATCCTGGGCCTTGCCCTGTTCGTGGCCGTACCCCTCCCAGGCACGGGCGCCTACGCGGGCACCCTCCTCGCGTGGTTGCTGGGACTCCCCCGGGGTAAGGCGTGGGCGTCCATCGCGATCGGGGTAGTCACCGCGGGCCTGGTGGTGACGGCGGTCTCCACCGGGGCGGTGGAGGGCCTGCGGCTCGTTCGGTAGGGCCGCGCCTTAGGTGGGGGGCAAGGTACGTCCGTCCAGCACCTGCCAGACCCCTCCTGCTTCCTGCTTTGTCTCGGGGTCCTCCCCCAGCCTCTC
>JANXCW010000014.1 GCA_025059775.1 Armatimonadota bacterium | reverse complement strand
GCGCCCGGTACGTAATCCACCCGCGCGGCCTCGGTGCTGAGGTTGACGGAGACAGACAGGACGCCTGGAAGTTCCCGCAGGGCCCGGTGGACGTTCTCCACGCACGAGGCGCAGCTCATCCCGGTCACGTGGAGGTATGTGGTCGCGGTCCGCAGGCCGTAGCCCACCTCCTCCACGGCGCGCCGCATGGCCTGTAGGTCCACCGCGGAGGGGTCGTAGTCCACGGTGGCCTGCTCCGTGGCGAGGTTGACCCGGACGTCGCGCACCCCCGGGAGCTCCTTGAGGGCGCCTTCCACGTTGGCCACGCACGAGGCGCAGGACATCCCCTCGATGGGCAGCACGAGCCGCTTCATGGACCTGCCCCTTTCGCCTGGAACACGTCCAGCAGTTCCGCGATGACCCGCTCCCGCTCCTTGGGATCGTGGGACCGGATGGCGGTGGTGACGCAGTGGTTGAGGTGCCGCTCCAGCAGGAGGGCGTTCACCCGGTCCAGGGCCCGTTGCACCGCCTTCGTCTGCTGGAGGACGTCGATGCAGTACGCGTCGTCCTCCACCATGCGGATCACGCCGCGCAGGTGCCCCTCGATGCTGCGCAGGCGGGCCAGGATCTCCTGCTTGGCTCGGGGATCCGTACTTTGGAAGGCCCTGTGGCGCTGGGTCTTCGTTGCCATGCCGATCCTCCACCCCCTCCCCATAGGGGAGGGGATAAGGGCATCGTAGCAGATTCCCGCGGCACGTCAAACTGCCCGAGTCCGCCGCGCACGGGACCGGCGGGCTCTGCGGCCGTCGATGAGGGTGCAGGAGCGGATCCGGTCCGTGTGGTCCCGCACCAGGGAGGCAGCGAGGAGCAGGAGCTCCCGCACCCGGGGATCCGTGACCCGGTAGTACACCCGGCGTCCCTCCCGGCGGGCCGTGACGTACCCGCACCACCGCAGGCAGCTCAGGTGGCTGGAGACGCGGCCCTGGGGGGAGCCCACGAGGCGCACGAGCTCGCTGACGTTTCTCTCTTGGTCCACCACGAGCTGGAGGATCCGAAGCCGCGTAGGATCTCCCAGGGCCCGGAAGAACTTCGCCGTGAGGATTTCGTCCGAAAGATTCGGCAGCACGAACGGAGGCGGCATCAGCTCCTGGCGCATGGCGTCTCTCCTTGGGTACGGAAAAACCGATCTGATTCGACGATAACCAAAACCGCTCACTCCCTCAACCGAGCGCAGGACATCCGAGGCCCGGGCAAGAAGCGCACGTCTGTTCGATTTGACGGCGCGGGCCCCCAGGTATGAGAGTAGTTATACGAAAAATCGAATAGATCGTAGGGAGGTGAGGGCGTGGCGGTCGGGAAGGAAGTTGTCCTGGACGTCACGGGGATGACGTGCGAGGCGTGCGCGGAGCGTGTGCGGGCAGCTCTGGAAAGCACCCCGGGCGTGATCCGCGCGGAAGTTCACGGGTGGCAGACGGGCCGGGTGACGGTCGTGGCGGCGGGGGAGGTGGCGGAGGAGCTGCTCGTGGGAGCCGTTCGGGCGGCCGGCGGGCAGGCCCCCGGCCACACCTACCGCGCGTCGGTCGTGGAACACAGGGCCGTGGAGGCCGAGCAGCGGGAGCCGGCCGGGGCAGAGGTGGTGGACCTGTTGGTGGTCGGTGGGGGCTGCGGGGTTTGCCGCGGCGATCCGTGGGGCAGAGCTGGGGGCGCGGGTGGTGCTGGTAGAACGCGGCACCATGGGCGGGACGTGCGTCAACGTGGGCTGCGTTCCAGTCCCACACCCGGGTGGCGCAACCGTGACGAGGGCAACCCAACGGAGGAGGTGAAGCGATGGGACGGTGGCAGTGCTGTGGCAGGCAGTTTGACAGCGAGGAGGCCTCGGTGCGGCACGACGTGGAAGCACACGGGGCCGCGCGGGAGCCTGTGGGAACGTGCTGCGGCCTCGCTTTTTACACCCGCGAGGGGCTCGAGGAGCACGCCCGCACCGCACACGGGCAGCAGACCGCCACCTCCGGGTGAGTTCGGGGTCTGGCGAGGGAAGGCTGAAAGGAGGGGACAGGATGGAGACGTGGGTGACCCGCAGAGAGTTCTTGCGGTGGTCGGCGGTGGCAGGGGCTGTCCTGGCCGCCGGCCGGGGGTTGGAGGGCGTGGGCTGGACGGCCCCCGCGGCGACCCGAAAGAACGTGGGAGACGTGCTGCGGTTCTCCACCCGCCCACAGGGCTGGATAAGGGCTGTTCGGCTTCATGACGTTCCGGCTGCACCCGGTGTTCTTCGAGGGGAATACCGCGTACCACATCCGGACCGACGCCTCCGACCAGGCGTTCGCGCAGGCACGGGGTCTGGTGTTCGTCCCCAAGCTGGCCCTCGCACTCCGGCGGGACGCCGCCGCGGACTACTACGTGTTCCCCGCGGGGGCGGCTGGACAGCTGCCGGTGGTGAGCACGGTGCCAGACCGGGACGACTTCACCCCTGCCTACCGCGTGCACCGGATGACACGGCCAGCTGTCGGTGGACCGGCGGCGGACCTAGTACCTGGGGGACGGCCAGCTCCTGGAGGACCCCAAGCTCGACCGACGCGAGGTGACCTTCAAGCTCCACCAGTGCTTCCCCAACCACTGGTACATCGTCACGGACACGTCTGCGGCCCCCATGGCCCCCATGATGAAGGTGGCCGCCTCGCCGAAGACGGCCGCGTTGGCCCAAGCAGGCGCCACCGCGAAGATCCTGGTGTTCGGGAACGGGATCCAGGGGCCAGGGCCCATGGGGTTCCAGCCGTCGGTGTTCGACTCCAACCCGGGGGACGCCATCTGGAGCCCCTTCTGGGACCACTACACGTTCACCTGGACCGACGGGGCACGGCCGAAGGTCCTGGGCAGCGAGCAGGAGATCCTCACGGAGGAGAGCGCGGGCCGGCTGAAGCGGTGGCCGGGCATGCCGGACACCAAGGGCGAGCTGTTCGTGGTGAACTGCCCTGCGCCGGTCAGCGGGCCTCCCACCTGGAGGGGGAGCTGAGCGGTCGGGCGAACACTCCCGCGGTGGACAAGACCGCGTACCTGAACCAGATCGACCTGTTCCGGCAGCTCTCCCCCGAAGAGCTGCAGGCGGTGGACCGTTTGGCGGAGCTGCAGACCGTCTCCCAGGGGACTCTTCTCCTTGACCCCACCCGGTTCCGGCCGGTGTTGTACCTGCTGAAGCGGGGGTACGTGCGGCTGTACCGGATCACCCCGGAGGGGCGGCAGCTCACCGTGAGCCTCCTCGGCCCGGGGAACGTGTTCGGCGAGCTGGAGGGCCTGTCCACGGGCACCCGCCACAGCTTCGCGGAAGCCGTGACCGACATGCTGGTGTGCACCCTGCGGGAGGCGGACCTGGAGCGCCTCATGCGCACGTACCCCGAGGTGGCGGTGCGGATGGTGCTCTCTGGGCGGCTGCGGGAGCTGGAAGACATGCTGGAGCGCTTGGCACTCTCCAGCGTCTGGACGCGGGTGCTGCACCTGCTGACCAAGCTGGCGGAGAGCTTCGGGGTCCCCGAAGGACGGTTCGTGCGGCTTGAAGTCGGGCTCACGCACCAGGACCTGGCCGACATGGTGGGCTGTAGCCGGGAGACGGTGACCCTGACGCTGGGCGAGCTGGCGCGGCAGGGCGTCGTGCGGACAGCCCGGCGGCGGGTGTGGGTGGATTTACCCCGGGCCCAGGCCCAGTTGCAGACTGGGTAGGGCCTCACTCCGCACAGCGGCTAGGCCGACGGGGATCCTTAAAGAAGGACAGCTACACGTCGTAGTAGAGATAGAACTCCGAGGGGTGCGGCCGGAGCCGGATGTAGTCCACCTCCCGCCTGTGCTTGTAGTGGATCCACGTCTCGATGAGGTCCTCGGTGAACACCCCGCCCCGGAGGAGGAACTCGTGGTCTTCTTCCAGCGCACGCAGGGACTCCTCCAGGGAACTCGGCACCTGGCGCACGTGCTTCGCCTCCTCCGGCGGAAGTTCGTACAGGTCCACGTCCATGGGCGGCCCGGGGTCGATGCGGTTCAAGATGCCGTCCAAGCCCGCCATGAGCATGGCCGCGAAGGCCAGGTACGGGTTGCAGCTGGGGTCCGGGGGCCGGTACTCGATCCGCTTGGCCTTGGGACTGGTGGAGTACAGGGGGATCCGGATGGCCGCGCTGCGGTTGCGCTGGGAGTACACCAGGTTCACGGGCGCTTCGTAGCCCGGCACCAGCCGGCGGTAGGAGTTGGTGGTGGGGGCGCAGAAGGCCAGCAGCGCCGGCGAGTGCTTCAGCAGCCCCCCAATGTAGTACAGGGCCAGCTCGCTGAGCTGGGCGTACCCTCGAGGGTCGAAGAACAGGTTCCGTCCTTCGTGCCACAGGCTCTGGTGGGTGTGCATGCCGCTGCCGTTGTCGCCGAACAGCGGCTTGGGCATGAAGGTGGCGGTCTTCAGGTGCTCCCGGGCGAAGGTCTTGACCAGGTACTTGTACATCTGCACCCGGTCCGCCATGTCCGTGAGGGTGGAAAACCGCAGGTCGATCTCGCACTGCCCTGCGGTGGCCACCTCGTGGTGGTGGACCTCCACCTCCACGCCGGCCTCCCGCATCTTGCGCACCAGCTGGGACCGGAACTCCTGCAGGCTGTCCGTGGGGGGGACGGGGAAGTACCCCTCCTTGTACCGGGGCTTGTACCCCAGGTTGGGCCGCTCGTCCCGGCCGGTGTTCCACGCGCCCTCCGCGGAGTCCACGAAGTAGTAGCCGCAATGCACGTTCTGGTCGAACCGGACATCGTCGAACACGAAGAACTCCGCCTCCGGCCCCCAGTAGCTGGTGGTGGCGATCCCGGTCCGCACCAGGAACTCCTCCGCCCGCTGCGCCACGCCCCGGGGGTCGCGGCTGTAGCGCTCCCGGGTCACCGGGTCGTACACGTCGCACACCAGGATGAGGGTGGGGGTCTTGCACATGGGATCCACCCGGGCGGTCCGCGGGTCCGGGATGAGGATCATGTCGCTTTCGTGGATCTCCTGGAACCCACGGATGCTGCTGCCGTCGAACCCCACGCCGTCCGTGAACAGGTCTTCGGACAGCTCCTCCACGGGTAGGGAGAAGTGCTGCCAGGCGCCCACCAGGTCCGTGAACCGCAGGTCCACCATCTGGATCCCGCGGCGCTCGCACAGCTCGAGCACGTCCTCGGGGGTCGCGACGGGCTGTTCGCGGGCGCGGGGGCGGGTCAAGGCCATGGCTCTCCCTCCCTACGGTTGTGGCGTGACGGAGGCGGGGTCGGGCGTGCGCTCCGCGCGGCTAGCGAGGTCCGGGATGCGCTCCAGCAGCCGTTCCCACTTCAGGCCCGTGAGGGACTCCACCACCGTGGGCAGCTGCGCCACCACCCGGGCCACGTCCGCGGGGATGCGGGACGCCCCGGCACCGGAGGCGTCTGCGTTCACCACCACGATCCGCTCCGTCTTCGACAACGGCTCCGACACCGCCCGGGCGAGCTCCGGCAGCACGCGGACGATGAGCTCCGTGATCGCCGCCTCGTTGTACTGGCTCCAGGACTCTGCCTTCTTCCGCATGGCTTCCGCCTCCGCCAGCCCCTTCATGCGGATCACCTCGGCTTCCGCGGCACCCCGGGCCTTGATCTCTTCCGCGCGGCCCAGGCCTTCCGCTTCCAGCCGGTACCGCTCCGCCTCGGCCAGCACCTCGGTGCGCTGCCGCTCCACCTGCGCGGGCTTGAGGACCGTGGCGACCAGCTCCTTCTCCTTCCGGGCCACCTCCCGCTCCTCCAACTCCGCCAGCTTCTCCCGCTCCACGATCCCCACCTGGATCTCCTCCGCCTTCACCCGCTGGGCCATGCGGTGCCGGTGGAGGTCGTAGCTGAGGTCGGCCTCCGCCCGCTTGGCCTTCACTTCCGCCTCGTACTCCGCCTTCTTCAGCTCCATGTCGCGCTGCGCCTGGGCGATGGCCGTCTCCGCCTGGAAACGGGCCTGCTGCGCTTCCTTCTCCGCCTCCGCCTCCCCCTTCACCGCGTCCCGCTTCACCTGGGCGATGCGGGGCCGGGCCAGAGCCTCCAGGTACCCCTGGCTGTCGGTGACGTTGCGGATGGTGAGGGAGACGATCTCCATCCCCATCTTGTGCAGGTCCTCGCTGGCGGCCTCGCGGACCCGGCGGGCCAGCTCCTGACGGCCCCGGTAGATCTCCTCCACGGTGAGGGTGCCCAGCACCGCCCGCATGTGGCCTTCGAGGGTCTGCAGGACGGTCCGCATCACGTCCTCCCGGGAGCGGGAGAGGAACTGCTCCGCGGCGATGGCGATGCTCTCCTCGTCCCCCTTGATCTTCACCTGGGCCACCCCGTCCACGGTGACGGGGATGGCGTTCACCGTGTACACCTCCGGAGTGCGGACCTCCAGGGTCATGAGCTCCAGGGACATGCGTTGCACCTTCTCCTTGATGGGCCACACGAAGGTGCCGCCGCCGTGCACCAGCCGGTAGCCCACCGTGCGGCGCCGGCCGTCGGGACCGGTGACCGTCCGGCGGCGGCCCGAGATGATCAGGACCTCGTTGGGGCCCACCTTGGTGTACCGCACGGCCCACACCACCGCGGCCGCGGCCGCCAGGACTGCCAACACCGTCCACCACACCCAGGACACCTTCACCACCCCCTTACGCCTTGGACGAAGCCAGATCCAACGCAGGGCTGCGGGCCAGCACAGACCCGCGGGACGTTCCCCCGCCGGCGTCTAGCTCCAACACCACCTCGTGGGCCCCTGTCACCACGCCCTCCTGGACCAGGTGCTCAGAAAGATGGGTGCGCAGGGTCGCGGGATCCGGGGCCACGTGCAGGCAGGAGTCCTCTTCGCAGCTCGCGAACACCCACCGTTCCAGGCGCCGCACGGGCAGCGTCACCCGGCCTGCTCCTGAGCTACGGAATCCCACGAACCGCAGGGCAAGCCCCGTGGGCTCGCTGGCGGCCAGCAGAGTCCCGCGTGCCCGTGCGCTCAACTCCGCAGCCCAGAGGGCGCCGGGGTGGGGCAGGAGGCCACGCGCGGCGAGGTCGCCCGCGGCCTGCTCCCACAGGGCCAGCAATGCCGCCGGTCCCGAGGGGACGGACCAACACCGGTCCGCGGGGCCGAAGGCGGTCAGGCATCCGTCGTGGGCAAAGACCGGGATCCACAGCCCGGGGCCTACCAGCACCGCCTCCGGAGGGTGTAGGTCCAGATCCGCGGGGGAGAACAGGGCCACCGTGACCGGATCGCAGCGTCCGCCGTTGCACGAGGCCAAGTAGTGCACGTACCGGGCCCTGAGCTGCGCGAGGTCGTTGCCCCACAGCTTTGGGCCATCGGTGAGGGCCACGTGCGCCTTGCCCTCACGGTAGACAGGGATGGCGGAAGTACCGTTCACCAGCCAGAACCGCGAGAGACGGCCTGCAACCAGCAGCGCGCCCAGAGCCATCCGCACCTGCTCGCCCAGCACCTGCAGGTTCCCGGCTTCCAGGGTGCGCCCCGCCACCTGTACCCGATAGGCTTCCCGAAGGAGAGGATCCCGCAGATCAGGCCGCGGGGCCCAGTACACCGGCAGGCGCGCTTCTCCCTCTCCGCTCAGGCGAACCATGTAGAAGTAGCGCGGTACCGTAGGGTCCGCGCCGCGCCCGAAGGCGGGATTGCGCAGCAACCGCACCTCCATGGTCGCTGCGGCTCCCGGAATCCGCGCCGGAAGAGGAGGGGACGAACGGACTTGCGGCGGTGAGGCCGCCGGGCGCGCTTCCGCCTCGCTGGGTCTGGTGCGCCTCAAGAACCTGCTGGGCAAAAACGACCACACGATGAACAGTACCGCGAAGGCTGCTCCCGCTAACCATGCTTCCCAGGACACCGCGGTCACCTCCCACGTCCTTCGTCGCTTGTCGTGTAGACCTCCTCACCACCTACCCGCCGCTACCATCCCCACGGGCTGGCTCCGTGCACCACGCCGTAAAGCCTCGCGCCTACGAGCAAGTTGTAGGCAGACGAGAAAGGCAGCTACCAGCGTCCACAGGAGGTTCGTGGGGCGGGCGGAATTGGCGTTACGGGGGGCAGGGCCAGCGTGACCTGCAGCCCAGGCGGGTACCATCCTCACCAGCACCGCAAGGAGCGCGAACGGGGCGCGCCTTGCGCTCATTTTAACCCCCCAAAAAGAAAAGCGACGCCCACCAGATGGTGGGCGTCGCAACCCATTAAGGAAGTTAAGGCCGTAGTCCCCTCCTGTCAAGAGGGGGCGGGCCGAGGGGACGTATGGTTACCTCCGGAATCCACGCCAGGGGCCCAGCGCGCAGCGCAGGACCTGCTCCCGACGGTCCGCGGGGACGCTCTCCCGCAGGTCCAGGAGGAGGCCGAGCCGGGCCCGCTGCAGGGCCGTCTGGGCCTCCAGTAGGCGCGCGACCTGGGACTCCACCTGCTGCCGGGTGGCCTGAGGGGAGAGCAGCAGCCGCCGCAGGGCGTACCGCTCGTCCTCCACCCGCAGCCGGGCGTTGCGCAGGCTGGTGCGGTGCCGGTCGTAGACCGTCTCGATCTGGGATCGGACCGCGGGGTCCCAGCACACGAACCGATCCGCGGGAGCGGGGGCTGCCCGGGCCGGCTTCCACGCCCAGATCCCCGCCAAAAGAGCCAACAGCAGGAGAAGCACGCCGATCCTACGCACCATCTCACCTCCGTCCTGTTCTCCTACGCCTAGAGACCTCCCGTTTGTTCACGTGGGGGTGAAGACGGAATGCTGACGCGGGTACTACCCGCCCGCCTGCACCAGGTGCACGCCGTCCCAGGAGTGGGGATGGCGAGCCTCCTCCCACAGCCGCTGCTTGACCTCGTACGGAGGAAGGCCCGCGCTGAGGTGCAGGGCCACGATTCCCGTGACGAGGGCGGAGGCGAAGGAGGTTCCTGACCACCGCACGTAGCGGCTGCCTGCCACCTCCACCCCACAGTCCAGGATGAGGTCCTCGCCGGGTGCCGCGAAGTGGGCTTCGTTGCTGAACCACGCGTAGCGCTCCGGGGATGCGTAGCTGCTGGCGGCCACGGGGATTACCTGCGTGCGGACGCTCCGCGTGTCCCCGAAGTGCCCGTAGGCCGCGGGCTCCAGACAGTTCTCCGGCCGCCCCTCGGAAAGGTTGCCGGCGGCGCACACCAGGACCGCGCCCGCCCGGGCGGCCTCGTCCACGGCCCACAGCAGGACACAGGACTGCACGGTCTCCGGCTGGGAACGGTCCACCCCTAGGCTCAGGTTGTATACCAGGCTTCCGTACACCAAGGAGTGAGCACCAGAGGGGTGGGGCACCCGCTGCAGGCGGCGCACCCAGCGCATGGCCTCGATGAGGTCCCCGGTCAGGGTCCCGAGCTCCCCGTTCAGCAGCCGCACGAGCACGATGTTCGCTTCTGGCGCGATCCGGCGCACAAGGGCGGCGATCATGAGGCCGTGGTGGGCCCGGTACTGTCGCATCCCGTCCGCGTCCGCCACGAGAGGGGAGAACGCCCGGTATCGCCGGCGCTCGCTTAGCCCGCACCCCTCCTCTTCGGCCTCCTCCACGCTGCGCAGCGCTGGGAGGTTCTCCGGGAGCGGGTGCGGCCACTCCACGTACACGTCCACGAGTGCGGCATCGAAGGCGGGCTCACCCCGTTGCAGGTCTGGAGCACTGTCCAGGATGACCACGGTCACCCCCGCGCCCCGGGGTCGGTGCGGCGCCCGCTCCATGCGCAGCAGCCCGATGCGCTCAAAGGCCACCTGTGTGCGGAACTCCGCTTCCGTGGCGTCCGGCATCCGGATGGCCTGGTCCGGGGTGGGACTTCCGTGTACCCCGTCCGCCTGGCCGCGGGCTTCGTAGTCTAGGGATCCCACCAGGGGAGGCTCCAGGGGGGCTGCGTGCACGAAGCACCCGGCGTAGGAGGTCGCGCGGGGAGAGGTCCTCCGATTCGACCACGTACGGCTGAACGGTCCAGCCGTATGTGGGCAGGGGGAAGGCGGGAATTGGGATCCGGGTCCATCGGGTGGTGCGGCCCTCCCGGACCGGAACAAAAGCGGATCGGGGAGTGGTCTTGCACATGAGGCACCGGACGGGATGGTCCCGCTCCAGCGCGGGCAGAATCTCTGCAGGCCCTGCGAAGAGGACGTGCGCATCGAGATACCGCCAGCGGCGATTCATTCCCTTTCCCTCCTTCCTGGAGTCTCCGGAGAATCAACGGATGGTGGTCCGAGTTTCGGAGAACCCATGTAGAGGAATCCGGCCCAGTGCAGGGGGTGTGGGAACCTCTCCCGGATCTGGAGCGCTGCGGTGCGCAGGGCCGCGGCGGGAGGTACACCGCCTGCGAGTTCCCGGTAGAAGGCCTCCATGAGCTGGCACGTGGACCAGTCCTCCGCTGGCCACAGGGAGAGCACCAACCCCCGGGCCCCGACCCGCAGCCAGGCCCGTGCGAACCCGAAGAGCTCGTCTCCAGGAAGCACCGTATGCGCTCCCGTGCTGCAGCCACTGAGCACCACGAGCTCCACCCGCGCGGGCACCTCCAGGAGATCCAGCAGCGTGAGGGGACCATCCGCAAGGTGGAGGGCGGACAGAAGTGGTGCCTCCGGGTGGAACACGCAGTGGCCCGCGAAATGCAGGAGTGCGCATCGGCGCAGCTCGGAGAGGAAGATCTCCCGAGTCGGTTCCCGGAGCACCCGGGCGGGAATCCAGCGGGCGATCCGTGCCACCTCCTCCGCGGCCTGCGGGATCTGGCCGCCCTGGGTGCTGGCGAAGAGTACTGCGGGCCCTCTGGTGGGGATCCGACGCTCCAGCAGAGGGAGGAGGGAACCGGCGGGGATGTAGCTCACCTCCCGATCCTCCCACACGCACCGATCCCCCTGGAGGAAGGCATGAAAGGGAAGCCCGAACAGGAGGCCGCTGGGGGCGAGGATGAGTCTTCGGCACCCCGATAAGGCAGGCTCCAGGGGCTGCAGGAGCAGGGTGGAGAGATCCCTGAGGACCCGAGTAATCTGCGCCAGGGCCTCCTGCGGTTTCAGGTGGCCGGAGGCGTACGCGTGCAGGCCCAGCCCGAGCCAGCGGGTACGTCGGTGGACCTCGGGCAGGGGCGCCAGGTTCCGGAAGATCCGCACGCTTCGATCCCGCAGGCAGAAGGCGAGCAGCTCGTCGGGCATGGCCACGTACTCCACCAGGGCCGTCTCGGAGCCAAAGGAGGGCCGTTCAGGTGCGTGTGGAAAGCCCAGGAGCACCGCCTCGTCCAGGGCTGTGCCGTGGACCGCGAGCCGTTCCACGAGCTCCTGAATCCGGCGCTCCAGTGTGCGGAGGACCGTAGGATCCGCGGGTGCCTCCAGGGTCCCGGAGGCGAGGACGCGGTATTGGGTGTGCAGGCGCTGCAGCTCCCGGACAAGGGAGTCCTCGGATGGGGTGGGGGCGCGCAGGTGCGCCACAGGGTCTCTGAGGAGGAGCTGGGCCATGCCCTGGGCCTTCATGCCTTGCGCCACCTCCCACGCCCGGTCCGGTTGCCCTGCCTCCGCTAGGACCCGTAGGCCCTCCCCGTACAGCTGCTGGAACTCTCGATAGGTGCTCCACCGGAGATCCGCGGGAACCGCTGCGAGGATGCGGTGGGCGTAGGCGATTCCACTCAGAAGATGCATCCGGCGCCCGCGCGGCGAGGGACTGAGCCAGGCGAGCCGGCGGTGGGCGAGGGCGCAGGCCCATGGCAGGCGGAGCCGCCGTCCGGCGCGCAGGGCCGCCCGGGCGGCCCGGGTTGCGGCGGACAGATCTCCCCGTGCCGCATGCAGATCCGCCTCCACCAGGAGGACGCGCACGAACCCCACGGCGTCCTGCGAGGCGCCTGCGGCGTGGGCTTCCTGGAGGAGCGATGCCGCTTCCTCTACCGCTCCCCGGCGCAACCGAAGGGCCGCCAGCTCCGCGAGCACCGCCGTCCTCCACAGGGTGCGCTGGGCGGCCGCAAAGGCGGAGGCCGCCTGGCGCAACAGGTCCTCCGCCTCCGTCCATCGCCCTGCCTGCCGGTGGGCTAGGGCTAGGAGGTAGCGGACCCGGGCGGCCTCCGCCGCAAACCCCCGGACGTGAAGGTCCTCCGCCAGCGGACCGGCCTCCTGCTCCACCCGTTCCCACCGGCCCAGGTACAGCCATCCTTCCATCGCCCGCAGCCGGTACATAGCCGCGGTGGCCCCGACGCCGGCCCCCTCGTACAGGTCTGCGGCTTGCTCGAATGCGACGATGGCCCGGGCATACCGGCCCAGATACGTGTCTAGTTCCCCCTCCGCGGCCGCAACCCGGGCCTCCCACAGGGTGCTGCGGGCTTGATGGGCAGCCTCCCGCGCCTCCTCCAGCCGGTGGAGGGCCTCTTCTGCCCGGCCCAGGCGCAAGAGGCCGAGGGCAAGGTTGTGGAGGGCGATGGTCAGGTCCAGGGCTCCACCCTCCACGCCCCGCAGGAGGGCGATGGCCCGGGTATAAGCCTCCACGGCCCCTACCAGGTCTCCCCGGTGCTTGAGCAGGGTGGCCCGCTGGCTGAGGACCCGCGCGAGGAGGAGCGGTTGGTCCGATCCGGCCAGCACCGGCTCGATGGCGTCCGCCAGGGCGAGGGCCTCCTCCGAACGTCCCTGGAGGAAGAGGGCTCCCATCTTCCCGATCCCGCATCGGGCCCCGAGCACCGGGTCTGCGGCCTCCTCCGCGCACGCCCGTGCCACGTCATAGGCCGACGCAGCTTCCCGGAGCCGATCCGTCCACAGGAGGGCGTTGGCCAGGGCGAGCTGGGCCAGCGCCCGACACGCGGGCGCTCCGCTCGCCGCGTACGCCACGAGGATTCGGGCGCCGTGCAGGGCGGCCGAGGGGGCGCGGTGCGCGAGGCGGTCTAGGCGGTCCTTCAGGATCTCCACCGTCTCAGGGGTGGGTGGGCCGAACCGTGCCCGCAGCTCCGCTTCCGTGGTCGCTTCCCAGGCCAGATCAGGCTCCAAAGCCTCCGGCATCGTGTGCGGCTTTCGTTCCCGATCCCAGGAGCTCCTGCTATCGTGGAGGGGTGAGTACCCAGCGGGAGGCGGAGATGGAGGAGCGGGCGCTGGACGAGCTGTGCATCAACACCATCCGGATGCTGGCCATCGACGCCATCCAACAGGCCAACTCCGGACACCCCGGGGCGGTGCTGGGGTTCGCGCCTGCCGCCTACGTCCTGTGGACGAAGTTCTTAAAGCACAATCCCGAGAACCCAGATTGGCCCGACCGAGATCGGTTCGTGCTCTCCGCGGGCCATGCCTCCATGCTCCTCTACGCCCTTCTGTACCTCACGGGCTACGATCTCTCCCTGGAGGACCTCCGGAACTTCCGGCAGTGGGGAAGCCGTACCCCGGGACATCCGGAGCGTCACCTGACCCCCGGGGTGGAGGTAACCACGGGGCCGCTCGGACAGGGCTTCGGGAACGGAGTGGGCATGGCCATCGCGGAGCGCCACCTTGCCGCGGTGTTCAACCGCCCTGGGTATGAGATCGTGGACCACTACGTGTACGCCGTGGTCTCGGACGGCGATCTCATGGAGGGGGTGGCCGCGGAGGCCGCGAGCCTCGCGGGGCACCTGCGGCTGGGCAAGCTCATCTACCTGTACGACTGCAACCGGGTGACCCTGAGCGAGAGCACGGACTACTCCTTCACGGAGGACGTGGCAAAGCGGTTCGAGGCATACGGATGGCACGTGCAGGATGTCCCGGACGGCAACGATCTGGAAGCCCTGGAGGCATCTATCCGTGCAGCGCGGGAGGAGCTGGACCGACCCTCCCTCATCATCGTGCACACGCGGATCGGCTACGGAAGCCCGAAGGAGGGATCCTATGAGGCGCACGGGGCCCCCCTGGGGGTGGAGGGTGTGCGGGCCACCAAGGAGCGGCTGGGCTGGCCCTACGAGGAGCCCTTCACGGTGCCGGAGGCGGCGTTGCGACGTTTCCGGGAGGCCCTCGCACGGGGACGGCGGTGGGAGGCGGAGTGGCGGCGGAACTTCGAAGCGTGGGCGCAGGCCTACCCGGACCTCGCCGCTCTGTGGGACCACGCGCATCGCCACGAGCTCCCGGAAGGGTGGGATGAGGAGATTCCTGTTTTCCCGCCCGGGGAGCAGGTGGCCACCCGCGCGGCCAGCGGACGGATCCTCAACGCCATCGCGCCGCGCGTTCCGTGGCTGGTGGGCGGGTCCGCGGACCTCAACCCCTCTACCAACACCACCCTACGGGGTCTGGGGGATTTCCAGAGCCCCGCGCGCCGCATCGGGGACCCGCAGGGCGGCAGCGGCGGCTCCGTGGATTACCGGGGTCGCAACCTGCACTTCGGGGTCCGGGAGCACGCCATGGGGGCTATTGCGAACGGACTAGCGGCCCACGGCGGGGTGCGCCCTTTTGCCGCCACCTTCCTCGTGTTCAGCGACTACATGCGGCCCTCGATCCGGCTTGCGGCCCTGAGCAGGCTTCCCGTCATCTACGTCTTCACCCACGACTCGATCTTCGTGGGCGAGGACGGCCCCACCCATCAGCCCGTCGAACACCTCCCTTCCCTGCGGGCCATCCCCCACCTTCTCGTGATCCGGCCCGCGGACGCCAACGAGACCGCGGAGGCCTGGCGGGTGGCCCTGGAGTACACCGCGGGTCCCGTGGCCCTGGTGCTCACCCGCCAGCCGGTCCCAACCCTGGACCGCACCCGGTACGCGCCCGCAAGCGGCCTGCGCCGGGGCGGATACGTGCTCGCGGATTCCAGGCAGGGCCCTCCGGAACTCATCCTCCTCGCCAGCGGCTCGGAGGTGGTGCTGTGCGTGGAGGTCTATGAGCGCCTGGTGCGCCGGGGCATCCGGGCCCGGGTGGTCAGCCTCCCGTGCTGGGAACTGTTCGACATTCAGCCCCGGGAGTATCGGGAGGCCGTGCTTCCTCCGCACGTGGAGCGCCGCATCGCGGTGGAGGCGGCAAGTCCCCTCGGCTGGGAACGATACGTGGGCTGCCGGGGCCGGATCGTAGGAGTGGACCGTTTCGGGGCCTCTGCCCCCTATCCGGTGGTGGCGGAGCGATTCGGGTTTACCCCGGACCGCGTGGAGCGGTTGAGTCTGGAGCTCCTGGAGGCAGATTAACCGGATCGGGCCGTGGCGTCGAACCAGACGCCCAGCAGGAGACCGTGCAGGAGGTGGGCCAGGAGTGCGAGCCAGGCAAACCCGCCGGAGGCGAGGGCGCTTCCTAAAAAGCCTGCGCCCACCAGCGGCAGGGTCACGAACAGGGTCACCAACCACGGGACGGGTGCGAAGAGCAGTCCGCACAGCCACGGCCGCGTGGCCAGGGCCTCCACCCGGTAGAACACGGGACCGAAGGTGCGGACGTAGAGGTGCGCGTACAGAACTCCCGTAAGAGCGAACGCCACCAGGGACCAGCTGAAGGCCACCCGCGTGCGGTCCAGCACCAAGTTGTCCCATAGACCTAGGAACCACCGGGTGAGGAAGTCCGTGGCCTCCGGATGCATCACGGCGCGCCCCAGCCCCCACAGGACCACGAGGAGAGAGGCGAGCAGGGTGGTGGCGGTGGCGGCAAATCCCACCCCGAAGACGTGCCGACCACTCGTTGGCAGTTCCCGGTGTGCGATCACGTCTCCCTCCGGTAGAATGAGGACGGTTCGTGTCCAGTTTGTCCGAAGGACCTGGAGATCGCAAGACCGATGTACCCTTCGCGCGCGAGGACGTTCGCCCGGTACACGGCAGCCCTGGTGGGCCTCACGTACGTCCTCATCGTTCTGGGTGGCGTGGTGCGGACCACGGGTGCGGGAGATGCGTGTCCGGACTGGCCCCTCTGCCACGGACGACTGATTCCTCCGCCAGAGCCTCGGGTGCTCCTGGAGTACGCGCACCGGCTCGTGGCGAGTATGGTGGGTCTGCTGGGCGTGGGGGCCGTGGTCTGGACCCATCGCCTTTCGGAGCTACGCGGGCTGCGCCCGCTGGCGTGGGCGGCCCTGGGGCTTGTGGTGGTGCAGGGGCTCGTGGGAGGCGTGGTGGTCCTGAGCGGGCTAGAGGACTGGACCGTGGTGGTGCATCTGGGACTGGCACTTCTGGTCCTCGCGGTTCTGCTGATGCTCGCCTTCCGGGCCTCCGGGATTGCGGTGCAGAGCGGAGGACTCCGTCCGTACGTCCTCCTGGTGCTCGGGACGCTGTATCTTCTCATCCTCCTGGGCGGGTACGTGGGGGCGAGTGCCGCGGGACTCGCCTGCCCGGACTGGCCCTTGTGTCGTGGACGGCTCCTTCCCCCTCCGCTTCCCGGGGTGCACGTGCACTTCACCCACCGGGTACTGGCCCTCGGTGGCCTCGTGCTGTTGGCGGGACTCGTTGTGCGTACCCGATCCCTCAGCCCCGTGGTTCGGAGAGCCGCGCACCTCGCCGCCGCCCTGTACGGGCTCCAGATCCTGGTGGGTGCCCTTAACAAGTGGTTCCTGCTGCATCCCGCGGTAGTCTCCGCCCATCTGGCATTGGCGGCCCTCATCTGGGGTGCTGTGGTGACGGTATTCTGCCTGGAGGGAGTACGGACGTGAGGATCCTATTCGTCTGCACCGCGAACATGGCTCGGTCTCCCATGGCGGAGGCCATCTTCCGGGCCCTTTGTACGGAGGCGGAGATCCCGTGCCAGGTGGACTCCGCGGGGACCATGGACTACCGGGTAGGACAGCTTCCCCCTCCTCCCACCCTGGCGGTCCTGGAGCGGCACGGACTGTGGACGGATCACCGGGCGCGCCTGGTCACACGGGAGGATCTCCGGGTGTACGACCTCGTGTTGGCAGTGGACCGTGCGAATCTGGAGATCCTGCGTGCCATGGCCCCACCGGGTACGGAGGGAAAGCTGCGACTGCTGTCGGCCTTTGGACCTCCCGGCACTCCGGAGGATATCCCGGATCCCCGCGTTACGGGGGACTTCGAGGGGACGTATCGCCTCATCGAGGCATGCTGCCGGGGGCTCCTGGAGTACCTGCGGCGGTTTCCCGCAGGCTCGGTGGCGGAGTCATAAGGGCCGCCTCAGGCAGCCGCGCGTTCGGCGAGGACTTCCCTGACCGCCTGGATAATCCGCTCCTCACTGGGGATCACGTACTCTTCCATGGGCTTGCTGTAGGGGATCGTCGCCTCGAGTCCGGTTACCTGCTTGATCGGAGCCTTGAGGGAATGGACCCCCTCCTCCGCGACAGCTGCCGCGATGATCGAGGACACCGATGCGTATTTCGGCGCCTGATCGACAAGCACCAGCCGCCGATGTCTTCTTCACGGAGTTGAGGGTGGTCTGGATGTCGAGGGGAGCCAGGGTCCGGGGATCCACCACCTCCACGCTGATCCCTTCCCGAGCCAACTGCTCCGCAGCGGATAAAGATCTGTGGACCATCCATCCCGTCGCGACCACGGTCACGTCCGTTCCTTCTCGTTTTACGTCCGCAACCCTGAAAGGCACCACGTAGTCCTCTTCCGGGACCTCGCCCTGAATCAGGGTCAGGTTCCAGTGATGCAGGTACACGACCGGGTTATCGTCTCGAATCGCTGCCTTCATCAGCCCCTTGGCGTCATAGGGTGTAGAGGGGATGGCGACCCTTAATCCCGGGACGCCCAGGAAAAGGTTGTAGTAGCAGTTCGAATACTGGCCTGCCCAGCCTGCGATGAAGCCATATCCCGCCTTCAATACCAAAGGCACCTTGACCTGGCCGCCGGACATATAGCGAAGTCGTGGGGCTTGATTGATGACCTGATCCAGGGCCACAAGCATGAAGTCGGTCATCCAAAGCTCCACCATGGGACGAAGGCCGGCCGGCGCTGCGCCAATGGCCATGCCGATCTGTGCCGTTTCCGAAACAGGGGTGATCCGAACTCGGTTCCTGCCGAAGATTCGCAAAAGGGGTCCTTCTCGGTCATCGCCATGTTCTGGCCGTAGTAAATGACCGTGGGATCACGCTGCATCTCCTCCGCAATGGCTTCCCCTATGGCCTCTGCGTACATGACCTCTCTGGGCATCGTCATCCCCTCCTAGGCGTACACGTACCTCAGGGCCTCCTCGGGGGCCGGATAGGGCTCCTCCAAGGCGAAGGCCACGGCCTCCTGCATTTCACTCTGGGTGTCCTGTTCGATGCTTTCCAGCTCCGTCTCAGAGGCGATCCCTGCATCGAGCAGGAACGCCCGGAATCGGGGTATGGGGTCTTTTCTCCGGCCTGTCTCGTACTCACCCGGGTTGTCGTAAACGGAGATGGCCTCATGCTCGGGGAATTTGGTGGGAATCGGGGGCACCGTGATGGCGTTCCCGTGTGCACTGAGCCGGTAAACTTTGGCTTCCACCAGCGTAGGACCCTTGCCCCCCGCGCACGGGCCACGGCCTGTCCAACGACCTGATACACGGCGATGGGATCGGAGCCGTCCACGGTCACGCCGGGCATGCTGTAGGCTCTCGCCTTGACGGAGAGATCCTCGCCGGCCGCGGCATTGGCGTCCTCCAGTTCGACACGGGTGTAAGCTTGGTATTCGTTGTTCTCTAAGATGTACACTAGAAGATGTACACTAGGGAGTTTCCAAAGGGAGGCGATATTCAAGGATTCGTGGAAGGCTCCCTGCTTGGTGGCGCCGTCGCCGAAGAAACAGAGGACGACCTGATGGGTACCTTTAACCTGAACGGCCAGGCGGCGCCCGTGGCTTGAGGAATGACCTGTCCGACAATTCCACTTACCGTAAATCTCAGCCATGATCTGACGGGTGGGGGTTCCGAGGGCGATGGGATAGCCGTGGCAGTGGTACGTGGACATGACAAAGTCATTTGGTTGTAGGGTGGCCAGCGCGCCGACGATGGCCGCCTCAGCGCCATCCGCGAGGTGGGTATGGCCACGGATCATCCCGGGGTGGTTCTCCAAGGTCTGTTTTACTTTCTCCTCAAACCGGCGGATGCGAACCATCTGGGTGTACATCCAAAGAAGTTTCTCTCTACCCGCAGGAGCGTCAAGGACATAGGTGACCTTCTCCGTCAGGAGCTCCACGAGGGGCTCGCCTTTGTACACCGGTTCGCCCTCCCGTTTCAGCCATCGGACTACGGAGACCTTTGTGGTGCTCAAGCCACCGGTTTTGGGAACGTACAGGGGAATCCTGGAAACCGCTTCAGGCTCGGGAGGGGATGCAGGCTTTAAGGACACACCCCCAGGATCCTTGCTGCCCCATGCTCACGGTAGTTCCCGGAAGGGGAAACGTCAATGGGATGGGTGGACCATGGGGCGTAGTACAGGCAGCGGAGTGATGTGCCCGGGCCGTGGCCCACGGGGCTGTGGGGATCCGGCGCGGCGGAGGGGTTGGCTTTTGCCTGGACCGAGGGCGCAGGCCGTTGTACCCTGGTGTCGCTGTCCATGTGCCCGGGAGGAAACCGGGTGTGGGGGTCGAATCCTTCACCAGGGAGAGGAAACATGCCACCGAAGCTGGAGGCTCAGGACAAGCGGTATCTGGCGGGGATCATCCACCAGACCTGGCGTGCCTGTCAGGGGTTCGTGACCCTGGTGATGGAGCGGGGGCCGGAGGATGCGTACTTCGTGCTGGACGAGTTGAACGAGTGGGCCACGCAGCAGCGGCGGCGGCTTTCCGGGACGGGAGTCCGCCGTCCCGCGGGGGTCAGCCTGCAGGGACTGCGGATCGGACGGGAACTCCTGGAGGACATCAGCGCCTTCTGCAGCGCCATCGGCGACATGCTGGCCCGTCTGCAGTACGGTCCCCTGAGCCCCGAAGAGATCGAGGAGGAATGCCTGGAGATCATTGACGGGTTCGTGGCGTGGACCAACCGCATAGCCGCGCAGCTGGGGCTCCAGCGCAACCTGCGGCCACAGGCCATCTGGTACGAACGATAACGGTTCAGTGCGTCCCCTGCACGGCCTGCACGGGCTGGGTGGCCTGCTGAATCCGTTCCTCCGCCTCGTCGAGGAACCTGCGGCACACCTGCCGGATGGGCACGGGTCCGTCGTGGGCCGCACGCCGTAGCAGCCACGCGAGGTGGTCGTAGAGGTGCCAGGCCTCGTCGTCCCGCAGCCGCCGCTCCCCCAGGGCAAGCTGGAGGAAGCCCCGCACCGCGGAGGTCACCGCGGCCGCATAATCCGCAGGATCCACGGTGTAGCGCTCTCCCCGGTCCGGGACCTCCACCACGATGGCCCCGCCCCGATGGTAGATGCCCAGATCGTGATACCCGCAGCAGTCCATGCCGCACTCCGCCACAAAGAGGGGGGCCGCGTAGGGATCCTCGGGGTCCAGAACAGGGTGGTGATCCGCCAGGAGGGTGAGGATGAGGCCCTGGGTGGCCTCGAAGAGGGAGTAGGTCCCGTAGGAGGCGTCATGGGAAGGGATCCCTTGAGGCCGTGCGCACTCCCCGAGCAGGAGCACCGGCCGTCCGTCGACCTCCAGGGAGAAAAGGCACGGCAGGGCCTCCAGATCCTCCCCTGTGTCCACGATCTCCAGGGTGATGGCGATCCGGTTCACAAGACCATCTTACCGCGCTTCAAAACCCCGCGGAACCGTGACTTCTCGCTCTCCGTGGGGAGGTCTGGAGGCCCTGGGCTTCTACCAGAGCATCTTCATGGTGGAGGATGCTCGGCGGGCTTCTGAGCTCAGAGGTCGTCGGCCCGGTGAAGCCACAGGGCTCCCGTGGGGATGGCCAGGGCTCTAGAGGTAGCCTGCCGGGGAGTACGGGGACTTCCGATCAGGATGTCCCCGCGAATGCCGTTCGCCGTAGGATCCACTTCGTGATCTCCAACACAGGGGAGACCGTAAAGGCCAGCACGACGACGATAGCCCAGTCCTCCAGGGTGAGCGGAAAGGTACCGAAGGGTGCGTGGAAGAAGGGAAGGTAGACGATAGCGGAGAGGAGCAGGAGTTCCCAGAGGATGGCGAGGTTGAGCCACCGGTTGGCGAAGGGCCGGTGCAGGACCGAGTGTCGGTCGGAACGGAAGTTGTACGCCTTGAAGAACTGGATGAGAACCAGGGAGACAAAGGTCATGGTCATGGCCTCCGATAGACCGCGCCCGGATCCCAGGGCCCAGGAGAACACCGTCAGGTTGACCAAGGCAGACCACATGCCCCCCACCAGGAGGAGGACGATGACGGGACGGGTGAAGATGGAAGCCCGTGGATCCCGGGGTGGACGGCGCATGAGGTCAGGTTCCGGTGGATCTACGGAGAGGGCAAGGGCCGGCAGTCCGTCGGTGGCTAGGTTCACGTACAGAATCTGAACCGCGGTCAAGGGAAGGGGAAGCCCGAGAAGGCTAGCGGCGGCCATGAGGAGGATTTCGCCCACGTTGGAGGAGAGCAGGTACATGAGGTATTTCTTGATGTTCGAGAAGACGGCTCGACCCTCTTCCACGGCTGCCACGATAGATGCGAAGTTGTCGTCCAGGAGGACCATATCCGCAGCTTCCTTGCTCACGTCGGTCCCCGTGATGCCCATGGCGACCCCGATGTCCGCCTTCTTGAGGGCGGGAGCGTCGTTGACTCCGTCGCCGGTCATGGCGACGATGTGGCCGTTCCGCTGCAGCGCGGTGACCACGCGAAGCTTGTGGGCTGGGGAGACCCGGGAATACACGCGGATGTGGTCAGCCTGAGCAGCGAGGGACTCATCCGGGAGCTGATCCAATTCCGGCCCCGTGATCATGCAGTCGTCCTTCAGGATTCCCAGCTCCCGGGCGATAGCCTGGGCAGTGATGGGATGGTCGCCGGTGATCATGACCGGCTTGATTCCGGCCTGTTCGCAGGTCTGGACTGCTGCCTTGGCTTCCGGGCGCGGAGGGTCCATCATCCCCACGAGGCCGAGGAGAATCATATCCTGTTCTGGGTCCTGGGGGTTGGGGTTCGGTTTGAACGCCACAGCCAGAACTCGGAGGGCTCTCTGCGCCATTCGGCGCGCGACATCCAGGATCTGTTCGCGTTGCTCTTCGCTCAGCGGAGCGACGCCATCCGTCGTGTATACGCTGTGACAGGATGCCAGCAGTACCTCAGGGGCGCCTTTGGAGTAGGCAACGGGGCCCTGGGAATCCCGGTGGAGCGTGGTCATCCGCTTCCGTTCCGAGGTAAAGGGGATCTCGTGCAGACGGGGGAACGCAGCATCCAAGGCTTGCTTTTGGAGTCCTGCCTTGGCCGCGGCGACCACCAAGGCTGCCTCGGTGGGGTCGCCCCGGACCTGCCATCGACCACCCACCTGTACGAGTTCCGCATCGGACGCCAGAGTTGCAGCCCGCAGCAGGAGGGTGAGGGCCTCGGGGGGATCGTAGGGGTGTCCATTCCGAAGGAATCTGCCGCGCGGCTCATACCCCTCTCCGGAGACCTCCCAGAGCTCGCCCGCGACGAAAATCTCACGGACCGTCATCTCGTTCCTGGTGAGCGTTCCGGTCTTGTCGGAGCAGATCACGGACACGCTGCCGAGGGTCTCCACGGCGGGAAGGCGGCGGATGAGGGCGTTCCGGCGGACCATCCGCTGCACTCCGATGGCCAGGGAGATAGTTACCACAGCGGGCAGGGCCTCCGGGACTACCGCCACGGCCAGGGCGATTCCGAAGACGAACATCTGGATCAGGGGTTCTCCCCGGACGACACCCAGCGCAGCGACGAGGGCGACGACCACGAGGGCGGCACGCGCCAAGGTATGGCCGACCCTGTCGAGGTTCTCCTGGAGAGGTGTTCGTCCGGTTTCGACGGTCTGAAGCATCCGGGCGATCTGCCCGAACTCCGTGGCCATGCCCGTGGCCACCACCACCCCACGCCCACGACCGTAAGTGATCGTAGTCCCCGCGTAAGCCATGTTGTGGCGGTCCGCCAATGGGAGCGCGGGGTCGGGCAGAGGGGACGTGTATTTCTCCACCGGCACGGATTCCCCCGTCAGGGGTGCTTCGTCTATCTGGAGGTTGATCGCCTCGATGAGGCGCAGGTCAGCGGGTACCCTGTCACCGGTTCGGAGGATCACCACATCACCCGGGACGAGTTCACGTGCCGGGATTCCAATCTCTTGTCCGTCCCGAAGGACGTGGGCGGTGGGAGCAGCCATCTCGCGCAGGGTCTCGAGGGCCCGTTCCGCTCGATATTCCTGGACGAATCCGAGCAGGACCGCGAAGAGTACAATGACGGTGATGGCAATGGCTTCAACGACATGACCGAGGGCCGCAGACAACCCGGTCGCAACGAGCAGGATCAGGATGAGGATGTTCTTGAACTGGCCGAGCAGGACTTCCCACGGGGAGACCTTACGGCCGGGCTCCAGCGCGTTGGGTCCGTACTCCGCGAGGCGGCGCGCCGCTTCGGCAGAAGCCAGACCGGCGGATGTCGAGTGAAGTAGCGCAAGGACGGCTTCGGCAGGGAGCGTGTGCCAGATGGGACGTTCCTCTTCGCCCCGGGGATGCATGGAAGGCTCCCCCTTCCGTACCTCCCTAATGGATGTCCGAGTCCCCATCGCCTCCAACAGGAGGGAGTCAGGGGTAAGGGGAGCCGGTCCAGCTTCATCGGCCAGGCCCAATAGGAAGACCTCCGACCACAAGGCCGGAGGTCTCACCGTGCGATCCCACCACAGGTCCAGCCGGGCGATCTCCTGGATCGCCGTCCTGACGACCGGACCGCGGCAGCTGCGGTCCTCTGCCGCGAGCTACCGCCGGTTACTCCCCTCAGCCTCGCGCCCCGCGAGGCCACCAAAACCTTACCGGTTGTACCTCTGGCGGTCAATACGGTCAATATCGGGAGGTTTGAGATGAGGGCGGCGGCGGTGGTTCTGGCAGCAGGACAGGGAAAGCGCATGCGTTCCCGCCTCCCCAAGGTCCTCCATCCCCTCTGCGGCCGGCCCATGCTTCTGTATGTCCTGGAAGCCCTCCGGCCCGTGGTGCAGGGCCCCCTCGTGGTGGTGGTTGGCGAGGAGGGAACACGCGTGCGGACAGTTCTTCCGGACGGGGTATCCGTAGCGGTCCAGGACCGGCCCCTCGGAACGGGGCACGCCGTGGCCTGCGTTCTCCCTTACCTGGAGAGCCTCGAGGGCCCCGTGATCATAGCCTACGGCGACACCCCACTCGTACGAACGGCCACCTTCCAGCGCCTGGTGGAGCGGCACATCCAGGAGGGGAACACCGCCACCCTGGTAAGCGCCCGGATGCTAGATCCCACGGGCTACGGCCGGGTGATCCGCCGGCCGGACGGTACCCTGGATCGGGTGGTAGAGGAGGCGGACGCCACCGCGGAGGAGCGGGCGGTTTCGGAGGTGAACACAGGGCTCGGGTGCTTCGAGGTGGGCGCCCTGCGGGAGATCCTTCCCCGCCTCCGTGCGGAGAACGCCCAGGGGGAGTATTATCTCACCGACGTCTTCCGGCTTCTCCGGGAGGGAGGGAGTCGGGTGGGAATTCTGCAGGTACGGGAGGCGGAGGAGGTCATGGGGATCAACACGAGGAAGGAGCTCGCGCAGGCGGAGGCGGCCATGCGTCGGCGGGTGCTGGAGGAACTGATGGCCTCCGGAGTCACCGTGGTGGATCCCGCCACCACCTACGTGGACCCCCGGGCCCGGATCGGCCCGGACACCGTGATCCACCCCTTCACCGTGATCGAGGGAGAGACCACGGTGGGCCGCGACTGCATCCTGGGGCCGGGTGCGCACCTCATCTCCGCCCGGGTGGGGGATGGGGTCCGGGTGTGGTGGTCCGTGGTGGAGCACAGCGAGATCGGGGAAGGATCCCGGGTGGGGCCGTACGCGCATCTGCGGCCAGGGTGCGTGCTGGGCCGGGGGGTGGAGGTGGGCAACTTCGCGGAGCTGAAGAACGCGCGGGTAGGAGACCGCACGAAGGTCCACCACGTCTCCTACCTGGGGGATGCCCTGGTGGGGCAGGGGGTGAACATCGGGGCAGGCACGGTGACCTGCAATCTGCGGTATGGTGTAGCTGGGAAGCAGCAGACGGTGATCGAGGACGGCGCCTTCATCGGCAGCGACACCATGCTCCAAGCTCCAGTGCGGGTGGGTGCGGGAGCAGTGACGGGAGCGGGGACGGTGGTAACCCGTGACCTCCCGCCGGGCGCGGTGGCGGTGGGTGTCCCCGCCCGGGTGATCCGCACCGTGGAACCGAAGTCGGAAGGATGAGACAGGATCCCCCCAAGATCTTCGCGGGTACCGCGAACGTGGCCCTGGCCCGGCGGGTGGCCGTGTACCTGGATGTGCCCCTCGCGGAGATGGTGGTCTCCCGCTTCCCGGACGGGGAGGTCTGGGTTCGGATCGACGAGAGCGTGCGGGGTCAGGATTGCTTCCTCCTCCAGCCTACCTGTCCTCCCGTGAACGAGAACCTGGTGGAATCCCTGGTGATCCTGGATGCCCTGCGCCGGGCCTCCGCCCGCCGGATCACCGCGGTGATCCCTTACTTCGGGTACGCCCGACAGGACCGGAAACTGGGTCCCCGGGAGCCCATCTCCGCGAAGCTGGTGGCGAATCTCCTCACCCGGGCGGGCGCGGACCACATCCTCTGTGTGGACCTCCATGCAGGGCAGGTGGCGGGCTTCTTCGACATCCCCCTCGATCACCTCACCGCCCGCAACCTCTTCGCGGACTACTTTCTCCGCAAGGGCCTAGCCAACGTGGTGGTGGTCTCCCCTGACATCGGAGGCCTCAAGCGGGCCCGGGACTTCGCCCGGGCCATCGAGGCGCCCGTGGCGGTCTGCGATAAACGCCGGGACCAGCCCAACCAGGTGAGCGAGATCGTGCACGTGATCGGGAAGGTGTACCGGCGCACCGCCATTCTTGTGGACGACATCGTGGACACCGCGGGCACCCTCGTGGCCGCCGCGGAGGCCCTGGTGCGCCGGGGTGTGTCGGAGGTTTACGCCTGCTGCACCCACCCTGTGCTCTCGGATCCCGCGGTGGAGCGCATCCAGGCGAGCCCCATCCGGGAGCTGGTGGTCACGGACTCCATCCCCATTCCGCCCCACAAGCGCATCGGGAAGATCCGGGTGATCTCCATCGCGCGGTTGGTGGCGGAAGCGATCCTGAGCATTCACGAGAACACCTCCATAAGCGAGCTGCTGGAGGAGCCGCAGCCCGCGGAGGTGATCCTGTAGGAGGAAGCATGTTCATCCCGCCGTACGTGGTGAGCGCGGTGGTGGCCTGGTTCGTCACCTACTGGACTACCCCCACCGCCCGCTGGATCGCCTGCCGCACGGGGGCCGTGGATTATCCGGGCGGTAGACGCATCAACCATAGGCCGCTCCCCCGCCTGGGCGGGGTGGCCCTGTTCTGCGGGATCTTTCTCGCCGCGCTCCTCACGCTCCCCATCCCGGGCCCCATTGCCCTGGTGCGGGAGCCCAAGTACTTCGTACTGGCGGTCCCCTACGGGCCCGTGGACGGGCGGCTGGTGGGAGTGCTGCTGGGAGCCGTGGCCATCACCGCCCTCGGGGTGGTGGATGATCTCCGGCAGCTTTCCGGTCGCACCAAGTTCCCCCTCATCTATCTTGCAGCCGCCCTCCCTGTGTTCTTCGGCGTCACCACCCCCTTTCTCACCAACCCTCTCACCGGAAAGCTCGTACCGCTCGGGGTACTGGGCCAGCTGTTCACCGTGGCCTGGATCGGATCCGCAGCCATCGCCATGAACTCCATCGACGGGGTGGACGGGCTCGCGGCGGGGATCGCGGCCATCGTGGCGGCCACCTTCTTTGCCGCGGCCACGGCCCTGCGGGGTGGACTCGGGATCCTGGTGCTGTGTGCCGCGGTGGTGGGAAGCTGCGTGGGCTTCCTGCGCTACAACTTCAATCCCGCCCGGGTGATCATGGGCGACGGAGGGGCGCTGCTGCTGGGCTACCTCCTGGGTGCCATCTCTGTGGTGGGGATGTTCAAGACCCTTACCCTGATCAGCCTGACGGTACCGCTGTTGGCCATGGGGATCCCTATCTTCGACACTGCCTTGGCCATCGTGCGCCGGCTGCGCAGGGGGGTGCCGGTGTTCCAGCCGGATCGGGAACACCTCCACCATCGGCTGCTGGACCGGGGTCTCTCACAGCGCCAGACGGTGTTCCTGCTGTACGGGCTCTCGGCCCTTCTCGCCGTCCTCGCCCTGTGGATCGCGGGGAGCGTACGACCCGGGGTCTTCCTCCTCCTCGCCCTCGGGTTAGGCGGTAGCCTTTGGATCTCCGCCTGGCGGCTGGGACTCCTGGTCCGCACGCCGGACCGGAGTTCTGAGCTCCAGCGGACCTAGCGGATGCGGCGGATTCCCCTCCTCCTGGTGGTGGGCACGCGGCCGGACGCGGTGAAGATGGCGCCCGTGGTCCTGGAGCTGCGGGCAGACCCCGCGTTCGAGCCCATCCTGGTGGCCACTGCCCAGCACCGGGAGATGCTGGACCAGGTCCTACGGCTCTTTCACCTCACCCCCGACGTGGACCTCAACGTGATGCGGCCCCGCCAGACCCTGACGGAGGTCACGGCCCGAACCCTGGTGGGCCTGGATGCGTGCATCCGTCGGGTGCGGCCGGAGATGGTGCTGGTGCAGGGGGATGCGGCACCCAGCTTCTGCGGCGCCCTCGCGGCCTTCTACCACCGGCTGCCCGTGGCCCACGTGGAGGCAGGTTTGCGCACCCACGATAAGTACCATCCCTTCCCCGAGGAGATGTACCGCCGCATGACCGGGGCGCTGGCGGACCTCCACTTCGCGCCCACACCCGGTGCCCTCCAGAATTTGCTCCGGGAGGGAGTGGAGGCCCACCGCGTCTACGTGACGGGCAACACCGTGATCGACGCCCTGCGGTGGATCACAGCACGGGATCCTCTCCCGGATCCTGGATTGCCCGTGCGCCCGGGTGCCCGAATGATCCTGGTCACCGCCCACCGCCGGGAGAACTGGGGGGAGCCCCTTCGCCGCATCTGCGTGGCGGTGCGCGTCCTCGTGGAGCGGTTCGAGGACGTGGAGGTGGTCTTCCCCGTGCATCGGAATCCCGTGGTCCGGGAAGTGGTGTTCCGGGAGCTTGGAGATCTGGCTCGGGTGCACCTCCTGGATCCTCCGGACTACGGGCCCTTCGTGGCGCTGGAGCGCCGGGCCTACCTCATCCTCACGGATTCGGGAGGGGTCCAGGAGGAAGCCCCCGCCTTCGGTACCCCGGTCCTCGTGCTCCGGGAGACCACGGAGCGGCCGGAGGGGATCGAGGCGGGAGTTGCGAAACTGGTGGGGACGGATCCGGACCGCATCGTGGAGGAAACCAACCGGCTGCTTCGGGATCCCGAGGCTCATGCCCGGATGGCGAACGCCACCAACCCCTATGGAGATGGCCGAGCTGCCGCGCGCATCCGTCAGATCCTGCGGGTACACTTCGGACTGTCGGACCGCCTCCCGGAGCCCTTTGATCCCGCCCCTCCGCCCGTGGGGGAACCCGCAACCCGGAAGGCTCGTTAACGGAAGGGAGCCATGCGGCGCGTGGCGGTTTTCACGACGGTTTGGGCGTTGCTTTTCGGGATCCCGGGATGGGTTCGGTGGACCGCCGCGGCTCCCTCCCCGGATCCGGATCTCGTGCGAGCCACCATCGGCGGCGTGGTGGTGGAGACGGTTTCCGTGGGGGATCGGGTCACGGAGGGAGATCCCCTGGTGTACGTCCGCACCGGCACGAAACCCCGGGAGGTGGCGGCGCGCGCGCCCCGGGACGGGGAGGTGGTGGAGGTCCTGGTGCGTCCGGGGCAGCGGATCCAGATCGGTGACCCCGTGGTACGCCTGGCGCCGCGGTGACCTTCTCCCCGACAGGCCTGTGATAGCATGAAGCCGCATCGGAGAAGTGCTCCGGGAGGGATCGGATGCTCGGGTGGGTGAAGCGAGGTGGGTGGGTGCTGGTGGCCGTAAGCCTCGTCTTTCCGGCCGCCCACGCCGCGGAGCCCGAGGCGTTCATGCGGCTTGCGGAGATCCGGCCAGGGATGCGGGGGGTGGGTCGGACGGTGATCCGGGGCACGCGGGTGGAGGAGTTCTCCTTCGAGGTCCTCGGGACCACGGAGGGGCCTTCGGGACGCCTCGTGCTCTTCCGGGCCTACGGTCCCGTGATCGAGCAGGCGGGTGGGGTGGCGGCGGGGATGAGCGGGAGCCCCATGTACCTCCAGGGTCGGCTTGCGGGCGCGCTCTCATACAGCTACGTGTTCGCGGGACCCGATAGGAACCTGGGGCTGTTCACGCCCATTGAGCGAATGCTGGAGCTCCTGGAGGCAGGACGGCCAGCTGCGCATCACCCCGGCCTTATGCGGTTGGATCGGCCGCTGCGGCTGGGGGGGCGCACCGTGGATCATATCCTCGTGGCCCGGGATGTGGCCTCCGGCCGGGCGGCTTCCGCACGGATGGGGATCCCTGCCTTTGCGCCCGTGGTGACCCCCCTCGTGGTCTCCGGGCTCGGCGATCGGGCCTTCCGCCTCCTCCGGGCCTCCCTGAGCCCTCTTCCCGTGGTCCCCGTCCAGGGCTACGGGGGAGTCGGCCGGTTCCCGGAAGCGCCGCTTGTGCCCGGAAGTGCGGTGGGCGTGGCCCTGGCCCGGGGAGACGTGAACCTGGTGGCCTTCGGCACCCTCACGTACCGCCGCGGAAGACGGTTCCTCGGGCTGGGCCATCAGATGCTGGGCTCGGGAGAGAGCGCGTACATGCTCACCACCGCCTACATCCACACGGTGGTGCGAAGCCTGGAGATGTCCTTCAAAGAGGGAGATCTCGGGAACGTGGTGGGCACGGTGACCCGGGATCGGGCGGCCGGCATCGGCGGGGAGCTGGGGCGCCTTCCCCGGATTTTCAATGTGGTGGTCCGGGTGGTGGATCGGGACGGAGGTCGCAGCCTGCAGCTGGGAACCCACATGGTCCGCCGCCGGGATCTCGCGCAGGCCCTCATCCCCGGCTTGGTGCTCTCCGCCATCGAGCGGGGGTGGGACGCCTCCGGAGGGGGCACCGCGGAGGTGCGAATCGCCGCCCGGGCCCGGGGGCTCCCACGGCCCGTGGAGCGCACGAACCGCGTCTACAGCGCCCGCGACGTGGCTGCCGCCGCCGTGCTGGACGTGGTGGAAGCGACCCGCATCCTGTTCCACAACGAGTTCGCGCCTCTGGAGCCCGTGGACCTCTCGGTGGAGGTCACCCTCACCCGCCGGCCCCTCATCGCCTCTGTGGTGGAGGTGGAGGCGGAGCACCGGACGGTTCCGCAGGGGGGGAAACTCCGGGTACGCCTCCGCCTGCGGCCTTTCCAGGAGGAGCAGTGGACCCGGGTGGTGGAGATCCAGGTCCCTCAGAACTTCCCGCGGGGTCCGGCCCTCCTCGTGGTCGGCAGCGCCGGCAGCTCCCGGGAGGCCGTGGATCCCACGAACCTTCTGCTGAGCCGGGTCGCGGGGGAACCGCAGCCGACGCGGTTTGACAGCCTGGAACAGGAACTGGAGTTCTTCGAACGGTTCGGACGCAACACAGATGTGCTGCTCCAGTTGATCCCCACGGGGATCCCGCCCTCCGACGACCCTGCCAAGCGCTTCATCTACTTCGATGCGTTCGCCGGGGAGATTCTGCCCACGGACTGGGTGGTGCGGGGCGAGGTGGTGATTCCCATCGTGGTGGAGTGAGGGCGGGGGTTCTCCGCGGGTGCGCATGCGGCGGGTCCTTCTTGCGGCCGCGTTCCTCCTGGCGGGGGCCCTTGTGGGCCTCTTGGGGGCCGTGGTGTACCTCGTGCGGGCCGGGATCCTGGAAGCCGCGGTCCGGGATGCGGTGGCACGCACCCTGACGCAGGCTCTGGGGCGGGAGGTGGAGATCCGGTCCCTCCGCGGCGATCCATGGCGGGGGGTAGTGGCGGAGGGGGTGCGGGTTACCCAAGACCGCACCCCACGGGGCGGAGATCTTCTGCGCATCCGTCGCCTCACCGTGGAACTCGACCCCGAGGCCCTTCTGCGGGGTCTGCTGCGGGGTCCACGTCTGGTTCTCCCCGCCGTCCGCCGTGTCCTCCTGGAAGGTCCGGTCCTGCTGCTGGAGCGGGATCCGAAGGGTCGGTGGAACCTCGGGGAGCTCCTCCAAAGGGCACCTCCCGAGGGCCCGATGCAACCGGCCTTCACCGGCACCGTGGTGATCCGGGACGGGCGGGTGCACCTGCTGGACGCCTCCCGGCACCCCGTCTTTCAGGCCTCCTTGGAGGAGCTTTCCGGCGATTTCTCCCTGCGGGACTTCCCCCTTGTGCGGTTTACGCTCCGCGGGCGGGCCACCGCCCAGGAATCCGCGGCCGTGGAGGCCAGCGGCTGGATCCGCGGGGACGAGGGCGCCCTGGACCTTCAGGTGCGGGTGGCGAGGGTCCCGGTGCGATCGTGGGGGACGTATCTTGTGCCCCATCCCAGGGTGCGATGGGAGGGAGGATACGTCTCCGGTTCGGTGCGGCTCTACGGGCCTGGCCCTGGCCGAACGGGCTGGGACGGAAGCCTGAGGCTCCAGGGGGTGACCCTCTCCATCCTCCCCGAAGGCATCCGGGTTGTGGCCACCGGTCCGGTCCGCTTTACCCCGTCCCGGCTGGAACTACAGGAAGTCCGGGTGCGGCTGGGCCGCGGGACGGCCACCCTGCGAGGCGAGGCACTGCTCGCGGGCGGCGGCTCGTTGGATCTGGACATCCAGGTCACGGGGGTGGACACCCACCTCCTGCGGCGCCTGTTACCGGGCATGTTCCCCGTCCAGGGCCGACTTAGCGGCCGGATACGGCTGGCTGGGCCTCCAGGGGCCCCGCGCCTTACCGGGTACTTCCGGTCCTCCTCCCTCGTGGTGGCGGAGCAGTCCCTGCGCTCCGTAGCGTCGGACTTTGCCTACGAGTCCGGACTTGTGGCCTTCTCGGACTTCCGGGCCCTCCTCTCTGGCGGGCGTGTGCGGGGGGACTTCCTCCTGGACCCCTCAGACCGGCGCTTCGTGCTGGCGGCTTCCTTCCGGGACGTTCCCACGGAGGTGGTTCGGACCCTAGGCCTCACGGCCCCCGTCCAGTTCCGTGCCGCGGGCGTGCTCCTCGCAGCGGGGGATCCGGAGAACGTGTGGGTTCAGGCGGCACTGCAGGGGGGACCTGGGAGGGCCTTCGGCGTCCCGTTCGACCGGCTCTTCGCGGCCTTCGGGTACGGCGAGGGGAAACTCCGGATCGCGGCAGCCACGGCCTCCTTCGGGCAGGCGTGGCTGGGGGTGCAGGGAACGGTGTCCACGGCGGGGGCTCTAGACCTCTTCGCGGTGACCCGGAACGCCCCGCTCGCCCGCTTCGGAACCGTGGTGGGCCTGCAGGTCCCCGTGGAGGGGGAGATGCACTTCGCAGGCCGGATCCGGGGAACCCCGAGGGAACCCCACGTAGAGGGGCATGTACGGGTGGAGCGGGGGGAGGTGGGTCCGGTCCGCTTTCAGGAAGGAGTGGGCGAGCTCGTGCTCACACGACGGAGACTCCGGATGCATCAGGCCTTGGTGCGGGACGGCGCGGACGTTTACCGGATGGAGGGGGAGATCGGTTGGGAGAGGGAGCCGCGGCTCGACCTCCTCGTACGGACGGAGGGAGCGGAGGTGGGCCGGCTCGGTCGGTTGGTAGGGCTCCAGGTTCCGGTGGCGGGTGTGGTTTCGGGAGCAGTGCAGGTCTCTGGGGCCCCTCGACAGCCTAGAGCCGAGGGCATGCTCCACCTCCGGGACGCCCTCATGGCTGGAGAGCGGGTACGGGCCGCCCGGGCGCACCTCCGGTGGGAAGGGAATCGGTTGGCTATAGAGGACCTGGAGGCGGATCTGGAGCGGGGAAAGCTGCGCCTCGCTGGAGGGGTGGAACCGGAGGGGGTGCAGCTGGGGTTTTCGCTGCGCGGGCTGCGGCTGGAGGATTTGGATGCGTTGCACCTCCCCGTGCAGGGAAGCGTGGACCTTGAGGGGACTGTACGGGGAACGGTGCGGCAGCCCCTGGTTTCCGCGGCGGTTCGATCCCAGGATCTCGTCCTCAACGGCGTGCGGTTCAATACCGCGGGAGGGAGGATCTCGTGGCAGCCGGGTGTACTCGTGCTGCAGACCCTGGAGGGGGTGCGGGGCACCGAGCGGTATACCCTGGAGGGGACGGTTCGTCTGGGAGCGATCCCGGAGGTTGACCTCGCGCTGCGGACGGAGTCCGGTCGGCTCGGTACCCTCCTCCGCCTCAGCCGCATTCCCCTTGCCGCGGACGGTGACCTCGTGGGCCGGCTCACGCTCCGGGGCCCCGTGGAGAACCTCACGGCGACCCTCGCCCTCGCCCTCGAGGGTGGTCACCTCGGCGGATATCCCATCCAGAGGGCTACGGGGGAACTCCAGCTGCAGGGCCGGGCGGTGACCATCGGGTCCCTGGAGCTTGAGCCCAGAAGGGGTGTATTCCGGGCCAGAGGGACCTTCAACCTCGCGGGCGAGACGGAGCTGGAGCTCAGCGGGGAGGGAATGGAGCTGGAGGCCCTCCGGACGCTCGCGGGAGTCCGCATCCCACCCCTGCTGGGCACCCTGAATTTCACCCTGCAGCTTTCGGGAACCCTGCAGGCGCCGATGGCCGGACTCTCCCTCGAGGCCCGGGAGGTAGGGACGGCGGAGGTACGGGTGGATCGGATCCTGGGGCAGGCCTACTACCGGGAGGGGGTGCTCGTACTGGAGCAGGTGCTGGTGGAGGAAGGTGGGTACCGGGCCCGCGCCACCGGCAACCTCCCCCTGCGGAGCGATACCCTCCAGCTGGATCCCTCCCGGCCCCTTTCCCTGCAGGCGAGCACGGACCGGGTGGATCTAGGCATCCTGCGTCTGTGGTTCCCGCAGCTGGTCGAAGCGACCTCCGGAGCCCTCACCGCGCACCTCCGGGTCTCGGGGACCGCGGAGTTTCCCCGTTGGGAAGGGGAAGTCCAGGTGACAGGTGGCAGGGTGCGGTTCCACGGGCTCCGCCCTGCCCTGGAAGGGGTCTCCGCGCGTATCCGATTCGATGAACAGGTCGCCCGGTTGGAGCAGATGCACGGGCGGTTGGGCGCGGGGGTGGTGCAGGCAGACGGGGAACTTGCCTTCCGCGCGCTCCGCCCCGACCGGCTTCAGCTCTCCCTCACCGCTTCTGGGGCGCAGCTCCAGACCCCGCTGTACCGGGGTCTGGTGGACGCGCGGCTGCAGCTGAGCGGCCCTGTACTGCGGCCTCAGCTCCGCGGCCGCGTGACCTTGCGGGACGGGGAGGTGATCCTTGCGGAGACGGGGGGCGGGGTTGCTCCTGGGCGCTTTGACCGCATTCCCCTGCACTGGGAGTTGGATCTCGTGGCCGGGGACAACCTTCTCGCGGTGGCGGGGCCGGTCCGGCTTGGGGTTTCGGGACAGCTGCGCCTCACGGGCAGCCCTGCTCGGCCGGAGCTGGAGGGCACGGTGACGGGAAGGGATGGGGATTTCACCGCCCTCGGTCGCACCTTCCGCCTGGAGTCCGCCTCCGCCCAGTTCCAGCGCTTCCGGGGGGCCACGCCCCTGCTCTCCGCCCGTGCCCGGACGGAGGTCGGGGATGTCACGGTGTTCGCGAACATCGAGGGCCCCCCGGGAGATCTGCAGGTCCGACTGGCGAGCGACCCCCCGCTTCCTCCCGAGCAGCTCGGAGCACTCCTGGCCGGGGAAGTCGGCCTTCCGTCCGCGGTCCGGGGGGATGTGGAGGGGCTTCTGCGGCAGCAGCTGAGCCGCCTGGTGCTGGGCGAGTTCGCGGCCCGGGTGCGCCGGGCCCTGGGGTTGGAGGAACTGCGCATCGAGTACGACTTCGAGCGTCCCCTGCGGCTCCGGGTGGGTGGGCTTCTCCTGCAGAACCTGTACCTGGCCCTCACCACCACCTTCACGGATCCCCTCCAGTTCCTCTGGTCCCTGGAGTACCGGTTCACCCCCAGCCTGGCCCTCACCCTTACGTACGACACCCGGAACTTCTGCCTTGTGTTCCTCCGGAGTCGGTTCCTGTGGTAGGTTCGAACAGTGGGACCCGGAAAGACGTATCAGATCCCTGGACAGGAGGGCACAGGGTGCCGTTCCCCGTACGTAGTGCCCCGCTCCTCGCGGTCTTCGTGGCGACGCTGGCCCTGAATCCGTGGTCGGGCGCGCAGGTCCCTGCACCTGCTCCAAGCCCGGGTCCCACACCCGAGGGGCCACAGCGCATCGTGGACATCCAGGTGGATGGACTCCAGACGATCCCGCCGGAGGTGGTGTTCGGCCGCATCGGTTCCCGGGCGGGGGATCTGCTGGACCGGGACCGAATCCGGCAGGACGTGGAGCAGATCCTCGGAAGTGGGTGGTTTGCGGACGTTCTGGTGCGGATCCAGCCGGTTCCGGAAGGAGTGGTGGTGGTGTTCCTCGTGGTGGAGAATCCTGTGGTGCAGCGGGTGGAGGTTACGGGGAACACCGTGATTCCCACGGAGGAGATCCGGGAGGCTCTGGGGGTACAGGAGGGGAGGGTCCTCAACACCGTGGATCTGCGAACGGGGGCCCGCAACGTGGAGAAGCTTTACCAGGACCGCGGCTACCCCCTGGTGCGGGTGGCGGACGTGGAGTTCCGGGAGGGGGTGCTGCGGGTGGAGATTCGGGAGGGGCGCGTGGAGCGTATCGAGATCCGGGGGCTCCGGCGCACCCGGCCCGTGGTGATCCAGCGGGCCCTCCGGGTACGGGAAAACGAGCTCTTTCACCTCCCGCGGATCCAGCAGGACCTGCAGGAGGTGTTTGCCACGGGGTTGTTTGAGAACGTCCGGGCCAACCCTCAACCGGGATCCGATCCGGACAAGGTGGTGCTGGTGATCGAGGTGGAGGAGCGGCCGAGCCGGGAAGTGGGGGGAGGGTTGGGCTACAGCCCACAGGCAGGCTTTCTGGGTCGGATCCAGTATACGGAGCGCAACCTTCACGGCATGGGGCGCTCCGTGGCCCTCAGCTACGAGCGCAACCTCACCTCCCTCACGGGAGGGGAGGCGAGCCTGCTGTCCGGGATCCCCACGGAGAATCTCCTCATCCGTTACCGCGATCCCTGGTTTGGAATGTCGGGACAATCCCTCTCCCTGGAGCTGCACGACACCGCGCAGCTCTTCGATGACCGCACCCTTGGGGTGAAGTACCTCCAGCTGCTGGAGGGTGGGAGCGTGTCCCTCAGCCGGCGGCTCACGGGTGCCCTGAGCCTCTCCCTGGGACTTCGGACCGAACGCGGGGACTTTGTCGTTCTGGAGGGGGATGGCTCGGAGATTCAGTTCTCCCGAGGTCTCGTGCACGCCTTCCGGATGGAGGCCAGCTATGATACCCGGGACCATCCCTTCGCCGCCACCCGGGGGCAGAACGCCTTCGCCTCTCTGGACTACGGCACACGGCTGTTGGGGGGAGACTTCGAGTTCGGGAAGCTCCTTGCGGAGTACGTACACTACGTCCCCCTGTGGCAGGGAACCCTTGTGGGCCGCTTCCGCGCCGGGGTTTCCGCGGGAGATCTGCCGCTCCAGGAGCAGTACTGGGTGGGCGGTCCCCAGAGCGTCCGCGGGTTGGCCATCGGTGCCCTGCGGGGGCAGAGCATGACCCTGGCGAGCCTGGAGTACCGGCTGCCCCTCCGGGTTTTCGCGCCCGGACTGGAGTCCGTGACCCTGGCGGTTTTCGTGGACGCGGGAGGCGTGGCCGCCTCTGGATTCGGACTGGTGGAACAGCTGCAGGTCTCGTACGGGGCAGGGGTGCTGGTGCAGTCGCCGTTGGGGCCCATCCGGATCGACTACGCCATCGGGCCGGGGGGGCAGACGCAGACGTGGCTCCAGTTCGGCAATCCCTTCTAGGGGTGTGCCCGGAGCCCGTGTGGTACCATGCGGAGGGTTTTTCTCAAAGTGAACCCGGGAGGAGACGATGGAACGTAGGACGCGAATCCTGTTGATCGCGGTGGTAGCGGTGGCGGCCCTGGCGGGCGTGGCGTGGGGGGTCAGCACCTCAGGGGCCGTAGGGTTCAGCCAAAACGTGGTCATCGGGTATGTGGACATGCAGCGGGCCCTGGATGCGCACCCCCGCAAGGCCTCTGCGGAGGAGGCCCTGAACCAGTTCGCGCGGGCGAAGATGACGGAGGCCCGCAGGCAGGCCCAGGGGAAGCCCGCGGTGGAGCAGCAGCGCATCCTGCGGGAGGCTCAGGAGCAGATCCTGCGCAAGCAGGCGGAGCTGCTGGCGAGCCTGGACCGGGACATCCGGACGGCCGTGGAGAAGGTAGCGCGGGCGAGCGGGGTCTCCGTGGTGCTCAGCAAGACGGTGGTCCTGTACGGCGGGACGGACCTCACGGATGCGGTGATCAAGGAACTCAAAGCAGCGAAGTGATGGGGAAAGCGCTGGGTCCGGTCTGCGCGCTGAGCCTGCTGCTCCTCGGGTGTGCCCCGGCTCCCCCCCGGCCCGCCGCCTCCCCCGCGCCTTCCGCCCTGCCGACGCTGCAGGCGGTGCGGATCGGCACCGTGGACCTGGACCGGATCCTACGGGCCCATCCGCGGGGGCAGGAGCTCGTGCAGCTGCGCCAGCGCATCCTCGAGCTGGAAGCCGCATTGCGCACTCCCCTCGCACCTCCCCGGCTCCCTTCCCCCACACCCCCCTCCTCCACCGCGCAGGTCCGTCAGGCCCTGGAGCAGCGGATACAGGCCATCCAGGAACGCATCCGGGCGGAGACCCAGCGGCAGTTGCAGGCTCACGCCGCGCAGCTGCGTGCAAACTTCCAGGCGGAGATGCGGGCGCTTCAGGAGAGCGTGCGGGCGGAACTGGATCGGTTCGTCAGGCAGGTGCGGGCCGAACAGCAGGAGAAGCTCCTGGCCCGCCAGCGGGAACTGCAGGCCGCGCTGGAGGCAAAGGTGGAGGAACGCCGCAGGCAGCTGGAGGCCGCCGTCAGGGCCTATGAGGAGGAGATGATCCGCACGTACCGGGAGCGCCTCCTGAACCTCCGGCTCAAACTGGAGGTGGCGCAGCCCGGAAGCCGCGAGGAGATGGACCGGCTCGTGGCGGAGTACGAGCGCTTGCAGCGGGAGCGGGACGGGAAGGTGCAGGAGTTCCAGCAGGAGCAGCGCAGGCAGTTCGAGGCCTACGTGGAGGAGGCCCGACAGCAGGCCAACGCGGAGCTCCAGGCCTACGCGCAGGCCCTGGAGGTCCAGGCGCGGCAGCGCGTTGCCGAGCGGGAGCGGGAACTGCAGGGGCAGTTGGCGGAGGCGGCCCGGGAGCGGGAGCAGCGTTTCCGGGAGTTGCTGCAGGCCCAGCAGGAGACGCTGAACCGCCAAGCTCGGGAGCGAGCCCGGATGGAGATCCAGGAGGCGGTGGAGGAAGCCCGGGAGGCTGCCCGGGCACAGCAGCGGGCCGCGGTGGAGGAGGCCCGGCGAACCCTGGAGGACCTCGCCCGCAGGGCCCGGGAGCGGTACCTGGAGGAGGAGCGGACGCGGGTGGAGCAGCTGAACCGGCAGGTCCAGGCCCTGCGCTTGCAACAGCAGACCCTGGAGGCAACCCTCCTGGCGGAGCTACGGGTGGAGGCCGCGGCGGTGGCCCTGGAGCGCAAGCTGGACGTGGTGATCGTGCGGCACCTCTCCGCCCCCCGAGGGCTCGACATCACGGACGAGATCCTGGAGCGCCTTCGGCGGAGGTGAGGGAAGCATGCGGAAGGCGGTGGTGCTGGCTTGGTGCGTTTTGGCCCTCGCGGGTTGTACCCGGCCCGCGGTCGGCGTGGTGGACACCCAGCGCATCCTCAACGAGAGCGTGCTGGCCCTCAGCTACCAGAAGGAGCTCAACGACCGGGAGAAGCTGATGGCCGCGGAGCTCGCCGCCGCCGCGGCCCGGCTGAGCCCGCGGGACCTGGAGCAGCAGCGGCAGGCCTACCTGCTGGAGCTGCAGCGGCTCAGGCAGGAGCTGGAGGACCGCCTCAACCGGCGGGTCCGAGAGGCGGTGGCGGAGGTGGCCCGGCGGGAACGGATACGGGTGGTGTTGGTGAAGTCCGGGGTGCACGCCGGGAACGTGCGGGACCTCACGGACCAGGTCCTCGAGCGGTTGAAGTGAGCCGCCATGCGGTTGCAGGAACTCGCGGCGCTGGTGGGCGGAGCCCTGGTAGGGGACGGCTCTGTGGAGATCGAGCGGGTGGCGGCCCCGGAGGAGGCGGGGCCCGGCGCGGTGGTGGTATGCTACACCCCCACGGCCCTGGAGACCGCGCGGAGGCGGGGGGCCTCCGCGGTGGTGGTCCCCCATCCTCCTCCCCAGGACCTTCCCGCGGTGGTGGTCCCTGAGCCCCGTCGTGCCCTGGCCCTCCTGTTGGAAGCCCTGGGGCCGCCAAGGATGCACCCCTCGGGCATTCACCCTACTGCGGTCCTCGCGCCCACCGCGGAGCTGGGGGAAGGGGTGGCGGTGGGAGCCTACGCGGTGGTCGAGGAGGGTGCCCGCATCGGCGCGCACTCCATCCTCTACCCCCATGTGTACGTCGGCCCGCATGCGCGCGTGGGTGCTTACTGCATTCTCTATCCGCACGTGGTGGTAGGGGAACGATGCGTCCTGGGGGATCGAGTCATCGTGCACGGCGGCGCGGTGCTGGGCTCGGATGGATTCGGATTCGTCCGGGAGCCGCAGGGCCCCCGCAAGATCCCGCAGGTGGGCATCGTGGTGGTGGAGGACGAGGTGGAGGTGGGCGCGGGCACCACCATCGACCGTGCCACCCTGGGCGAGACCCGGGTGGGCGCGGGCACCAAGATCGACAACCTGGTGCAGATCGCCCACAACGTGCGCATCGGCCGGCGGTGCCTCATCGCGGCGCAGACGGGGATCGCGGGGAGCACGGTGATCGAGGACGACGTAGTGATCGCGGGGCAGGTGGGGGTGGGAGACCACGTGCGGATCGGCCGGGGCGCGGTGGTCCTGGCGCTTTCGGGGGTCACGAAGGACGTGCCGCCGGGGATGGTGGTCTCCGGGTTCCCCGCCCGGCCTCACCGGGAGGTGCTGCGGGAGCACGCCCTGCTGCGGGAGCTGGTGCGACGGAGACGTCGCGGGCAGGAAACCTCCTAAACTTCATGCGGATCTCCGTCGCCCTGCTAGGAATTTTCCTGCTGGCGCTTCCAGCCTCGGGCCGCCCGCCCGCCGCGGAAGTCCCGGATTTCCTCGAGGTGCACGTGACGGGGAATCCCGCGGATGCGGAGGTGATCGGAGAGGCCATCACGCGGCGGTTGGAACAGGCCGTCCGGCGCCTTCCTGCGACGGTGCTGGAGATCCGAAGCCCCACGGTCTCCTCCCTGGGTCCCGGGGAAGAGATCCTCCTGCCTGTCCGCGTGGAGGCGCGGCACCCCTTCGGAGCGCCCCTGTCGCGGACCGTGTGGGTGCGCGTCGCCGGCCTCTCCCTCCTGCTCCACGACCCCACCCGGCTCGTGGTGAGCAACAACCCGGAGCAGCTGCGCTCCCCCGGCCTGCTGCTCGACGAGCGACTTCGTCTCGGTGAGGCGGTGCGCCTGCTCTACCACCACCAGAATGCCACGGGTCGCGGAATGGTGGTGCTCGTGCGTCTGGGGAACCCGGGGGCCCGATCCGCGCGGGTCCACCTCCAGGTAGCCGCCCCTCGGCCCTGGCACGACACCATGGCCACGGGGCACGCGGCGGCCAGGAGGTTTGTGCAGCTCGTGGCCTCCGGGAGCGGCTACGTACTGGAACTTCCGCCTCAGAAGGGCTTCACCTTCTGGACCCAACGCCTCCCCGAAGGCTTCGTGGTCTCAGGGCTCCTACAGGCGCAGCTTCTGGAGGGGGAGGCACTGGAGATCGCCGTGGGCCTCCGGCCCTCCTACGTACTGGACCACGCTCCCCTGCCCGAGCTGGAGCCCGAGCCCACCGGCCATCCCCGCGGGGTGTTCCCGCGCCCCACCCTGGAGGTGCGCCGGCGACTCACCGTGGGCGCTTCGGAGACTCTGGAGGTGGGTGCGAGCCGGACCCTGCGCGACCTGCTCACGGAGGCGGTGCTGGTGGGCGACTACGGGGTCCTCTACCGCCTCTTTCTGGAACTCGCCAACCCCACCCAAGAGCCCCGGGATGCCCGGATCGTGATCCGAGCCGCGGGCGGACCCGCGTATGCCGCGTTCGTGGTGAACGGGCGGCTCGTGGACCTCTCGTACCTAGCCGCGGGGCGCGAGCGGGACCTGCTTTCCCTATCGCTCCCTCCGGCGGGAAGCGAGGCCGTCACGCTGCTCACGGTTCCTTCCGCGGGGTCCTATCTTCCCCTTCGCCTCTTCCTGAGGCCATGAGCAGGCACCGGACCATTGCGAAGCCCGTGGTGTACTCCGGCTCCGGCCTCCACACGGGGGAACCCGCACGCCTGACCCTGCTTCCCTCGGAGACACCAGGCATCCGGCTCCTGACAGGGGATCAGGAGACTCCCTGCCGGCTGGAGGCGGTTTCCCACACGGCCCGCTGCGTGGCGGTGGGCAGCGTGCTGACCGTGGAGCACCTCCTGGCCGCGGCGTGGACCCTGGGCATAACCGCCCTACGGGTGTTGGTGGAGGGGCCGGAGATTCCCGCCGGGGACGGGAGTGCGCTGCCGTTCGTGGAACTCCTCCGGGAAGCCGGAGCTCGGGAGCTGGAGGAGGAGGTCCCCGAGCTCCGGTTGGCGGCACCGGTGTGGGTGCAGCAAGGGGGAGCCCTCGCCGCGGCATTCCCAGACGCGCACCTGCGGGTGACCTACGTGGTCCCCCTCCGGGGGCGGGAGGCCTGCGCGTACGATCTCGTGGTGACCCCGGAGCGCTTCGTCTCGGAGATCGCCCCTGCCCGCACGTGGGGATACCGGGAAGAGGCGGAGGCCCTTTGGGGAAAGGGCCTCGCGCGGGGGAGTAGCCTGGACAACACCCTCGTGCTGGAGGAAGGCCGGTTCCTCAACCCACCGCGGTTTCCAGACGAGCCCGCCCGGCACAAGATCCTGGATCTCCTGGGGGATCTCGCGCTCCTCGGGGAGCGGCTTGTGGCCCACGTGGTGTGCGTAGGAGGAGGCCACGGGCTTCACCTGCGCTTGGCCCGGGCCATCCCGCGGAGGTCGAGCTAGCCGGCGGGGGGTGTACCGTGTACCATATCTCGCGGCCGCTTGAGCCCGAAGCCTGGAGGGAACGATGAGGTTTGACATCCACGAGATCCTGGCCACCCTTCCCCACCGCTACCCGTTTCTCCTGGTGGACCGGGTACTGGAGATGGATCCGGAGGCGGGGCGCATCGTGGCCCTCAAGAACGTGACCATCAATGAGGAGTACTTCAGCGGGCACCTGCCCGGCGCGCCCGTGATGCCCGGGGTGCTCATCGTGGAAGCCCTGGCCCAGGCGGCGGGGATCCTGGTATTCCACAAGGTGGGGCTGCGTCAGGAAAAGGCTTACTTCGCGGCCATCGACGGTCTCCGCTTCCGCCGTCCCGTCCTGCCCGGGGATCAGCTCCTCCTGGAGATCTCCCTGGAGTGGATCCGGGGACGGCTCATCCGGGTGCGGGGGACGGCGCGGGTGGGCGACGAGGTGGCGGCCACCGGAGTGCTGACCTTCTCCCTGGGGCGCGCCCCCAGGGTTTCGTCCGCCCAGCTGGAGGGAGCCCGGGTGCAGGATCCATGAGGGAAGCCGCCCAGGCGGTCCACATTCACCCCACCGCCCTCGTGGATCCCCGGGCCCGGCTCGCGCCGGGGGTGCGGGTGGGTCCGTACGCGGTCATCGAGGCGGACGTGGAGGTGGGGGAGGATACCGTGATCGGCCCGCACGTGGTCCTGCACTCCGGTACCCGCATCGGACGGCGGAATCGCATCTACACGGGTGCCGTCATCGGGTGCGAGCCCCAGGACCGTGCCTTCCGCGGCGAGCGCAGCTTCGCCATCCTCGGCGACGACAATGTGGTCCGGGAATACGTGCAGATCGCCCGGGCCACGGGACCGGAGGCAGCCACGGTGATCGGGGACCGGAACTACATCATGTCCACGGCCCACATCGCCCACAACTGCCGGCTGGGATCCGACGTGGTGGTGGTTACGGGGAGCGGGCTGGCGGGGCACGTACAGGTGGGAGACGGCGCCCAGATCGGCGGGATTACGGGCGTCCACCAGTTCGTGCGCATCGGACGGCTCGCCATGGTGGGCGGCAAGAGCGCCCTGCTGCAGGATCTTCCCCCTTTCCTCCTCGCGAGCGGGGTGCCCGCCCGGGTGCGTGGCCTCAACCGGGTGGGCCTGTTACGGGCCGGAGTTCCCCGGGAGGAGATCGAGCGTGTGTGGTCCGCGTACCGGATCCTGTATGGGCGGGGTCTTACCCCCGCGCACGCGGTGGAGGAGATCGTGCGGGAGCTGGGAGAGGAAGGGATCGTGGCGGAACTCGTGACCTTCGTCCGCGAGAGCCTTCACTCCCCCAGGGGACTCATCCGTCGGGGGACGAGCCGTGTGTGAGCCCGTGGGGCTCATCGCAGGAGAAGGACAACTCCCCCTCCTCCTGGCCCGGGCCATCCGTACCGCGGGGCACCGGCTCGTCTGCGTCCAGGTGGCGGGAAGCCCGCGGGCCCTGCAGCGGTGGTGCCACGTGCACGCCCTGATCTCCCCGGGAGAAGCGGGCCGGGTCCTCAAAACCCTAAAGACCGGCGGCGTCCGCCGGTTGGTGTTGGCGGGTCGGGTGGACAGGTTGAAGCTCCTCTCCGGCCCTCTGGATCCCCTCGCCCGGGAGATCCTTCAGCGGGCCCCGGACCGCACGGACGCGGACCTCTGGAGGGCTCTCCTCACCGTGCTCGACCGGCACGGGTTTGAGATCCTCCCCCAACCCTACTTCCTGCCCGACCTGATAGCGCCGAGTGGCCTGATTGGCGGCCGGGCACCCACGGATCGGGAGTGGGCGGACCTCCAGCGCGGGCTCCGAGTGGCCCGCACCGTCGCGGGGGCAGGCGTCGGGCAGGCGGTGGCGGTTCGAGACGGCGTGGTGCTGGCCGTGGAGGCCGCGGAAGGGACGGACGGCATGCTCCGACGCCTCCGGGCCTTCGGCCCCCACGCGGTGGTGGTGAAGGCGGGCCGTCCCGATCAGGATCCCCGGTTCGACCTCCCCACCGTCGGCCCCCGGACCATCACCCTCCTGAAACAGGTGGGTGCCACCGCCCTGGGGGTAGAGGCGGGCCGGACCCTCCTCCTGGAGCGGGCCTCGGTAGTGGCCCGGGCAGAGGAGGCAGGAGTGGCCCTCGTAGGGCTGTGAAGGTCTTCCTCCTCGCGGGCGAGGTCTCCGGGGACATCGCGGCCGCCCACCTGACCCGTGCCCTGCGAGCCCTTGAGCCCCGAGTGGAGGTGGTGGGCGGAGGCGGGCAGCGGATGCGCGAGGCCGGGGTCCGCGTGGTGCTGGACACCTCCACCTGGGGGGTCATCGGGTATCTGGAGAGCTACCTGCGCGTGCCGATCTTCGCGGAACGGCTGTGGCGGGTGCTGCGCTGGATCCGCCAGGAAGCGCCGGACGTGTTGGTGCTGGTGGACTTCCCCGGATTCAACCTGGCGGTGGCCCGGCATCTGAGCCCTCAGATCCCCACCATGTACTACTTTCCGCCCATGGCCTACGGCCGCCGCTCAGGCAGAGCCCGCAAGCTCGCCCGGCTCCCCGTCCGGGTGCTGGCACCCTTTCCCTTCGAAGCCGACCTGTACCGGGAGGCGGGCGCGGACGTGATCTTCACCGGGCACCCTGCTCTGGACTGGGTGCGTCCGGAGCGGTCCCGGGAGGAGTTCTGTGCCACCCTGGGGTTGGATGCCACTCGTCCCCTCGTGGCCCTGCTCCCCGGGAGCCGGACTCAGGAGGTCCGCGCGCTGCTTCCCGCTATGGTGGGAGCCGTCCGGATCGCCCGGCAACGAGTACCGGGCCTCCAGGCCGTTATCGCCCGGGCCTCGGAAACCCTGGAGCGGCTCATTGCCCAGCACGCCCTGGACCTCCCCGTGATCCCGGGTCACCCCTACGACCTCCTGGCTGCCTCGGACGCGGCCCTCGTGGCGAGCGGAACCGCTACCTTGGAGGCCCTGATCCTGGGGACCCCCATGGTGGTCACCTACCGCGTCTCCCGGGTCACCGCCTGGATCGCCCGCCGCATCGCCACCGTCCCCTGGATCTCCCTCCCAAACCTCCTCGCGGGTGCGGAGGTGGTGCGGGAGATGCTGCAGGAGCAGGCGAATCCCCAGGCCCTCGCGGAGGAGCTTCTGCGAATCCTGGACCCGGATCACGCCGACCGGATACGGCGGGTGCTCGGGGCGCTGCGGGAACGGCTCGGACCGCCCGGTGCCCTGGAACGATCCGCCCGGGAGGTGCTCGCCCGGGGCCTCAGGATGGGGTAGGATCGGAGCGTGAGCCAGCTCTGCCTGCGCGGCAAGTGGGTCCTGGGGCTCCTGGCGGCCCTGAGCCTCGTGGTGGGAGTACCGCGCCTCCTGTGGTCCGCACCCTCACCGGTGCTGGAGCTGGAGGAGGGTTGGGTCGTGGGGGCGGATGCTCGGGGCCGCAGGGTGTGGCAACTGGTGGCCGCGTCCGTGACCGTGGAGGAGCGGAGGGGAGTAGCGGCCTTTCTGCAGCCCAGGGGCGTATTCTTCGCCCAGGACGGACGTCCCGTGCAGTTCCGCGCGCAACGCGGGGAGTATGGCCTCCGCACGGGACGCGTGGCACTCGTGGGCTCCGTGGAGATCGTGGTGACCCGGGACCGCTGGCTGCGGGCGGATCGGGCGGTGTACGAGGCCGGCCAGGTCCAGGCAGAGCGGGTGCAGTTGCGGTGGGAGCGTCTGGTGGGCCGGGGGGATCGCCTCGTGGCCGATGTGGGGCTGCGACGGGCGCGGCTGGTGGGCAACGTACGCCTGGAGGCGGTGGAGGAGCCGTGATGAGGCTCCTCGTTGGGTTCCTGGCGGTTCTGCTGGCTGTGATTCCGGCCGCGGCGCAAGGGGCCATCCAGGTCCTCCAGGCACGGGTGGCGGACCTGGATGATGTGACGGGCGTCTGGCAGCTCCTCGGGGACCCCGTCCGGGTCCGATGGCAAGACCTGGAGGTGCAGGCCCCCCGCATCCGCTACGACCGGAACCGGCGGGGCATAACCGCGGAGGGAGGAGTTACGCTGCTCCGTCCCTCTGAGCGCCTGATCGCCCATCGGCTGGACTACCGCCTGGACACGCGGTGGCTGGAGGCGGAGGGGGAGGTGACGGTGATCCGGGAAGCCGAGGGAGGGACCGTGGTGGTGCAGGCTCCACACCTCCAGGCGGATCTTCGGGCGAATCGAGTAGAGGCTACGGACGGGGTACGGGGGAGCTACCGGGATGTGCGCCTTTATGCCTCGACCCTCTCCGTGGACTGGGACGTCGGGGAGGCGGTGGCCCGCGGGCAGCCGGAGGCCCAGGTGGAAGGGGTGGCGGTCCGCGCGGGGTTCCTCCGGGCCGACCTGCGGAGCCGCGTCCTGTACGCCGCGGGCGGGGTGCGGATCACGGACGGTCGGATGGCGGCCACCGCCCAGGAGGTGGAGGTCCGGGTTCCGGAGGGGGTTGCGGTGCTGCGGGGTGGGGTGGAGGTGGTGCGGGACGGAGATCGGGTTACGGCACCGGAGGTGTGGTACGCGTACCGGGATGGGAGAGCGTGGAGCGTGGGGAGGACACGGGTTGTGGTCCGTCCGTGAACCTGCCGCACGAGGGGATCCCGACGGGACCGCCCTGCGGGCCGTAGGGCTTCAAAAGCGCTACGGCGCCCGCACGGTGGTGGACGGGGTGAGCCTCGTAGTCCGGCCGGGCGAGGTGGTGGGGTTGCTGGGCCCCAACGGGGCGGGCAAAACCACCTGCTTTTACATGATCGTGGGCCTCGTGCGCCCCAACGCGGGAGAGGTGTACCTCGGAAACACCCGCATCACGCACCTCCCCGTGCACCTTCGGGCCCGGGCAGGCATCCACTACCTCGCGCAGGAGCCTTCCGTGTTCCGCAAGCTCACCCCCGCGGAGAACATCGAGCTCATCCTTGAGCAGCACGGACTTCCCAGGGCGGAACGGATGGCCAGGGTAGAGGAGCTGCTGGAGGCCCTGCACATCGCGCACCTCCGCCACCAGCCCGCCTACACCCTCTCGGGCGGGGAGCGGCGGCGGGTGGAGATCGCCCGGGCCCTCGCCACCCGCCCCCGGTTCCTCCTGCTGGACGAGCCCTTCACGGGGGTGGATCCCAAGTCCATCCAGGAACTCCAGGACATCATCGCGACCCTCCGGAAACAGGGGATCGGAGTGCTCATCAGCGACCATAACGTGCGGGAGACCCTCGCCATCACGGATCGCTCCACCATCCTGTACGAGGGAAAGGTCCTGTTCGAGGGGACCGCACAGGCCCTGGCGGCCAGCGAGGAGGTGCGTCGGTTCTACCTGGGCGAGCGCTTTCAGATGTGAGGAATGCGGTTGCTCGACCGGTACGTGGGCCGGGAGGTGCTGGGCGCGGTCCTGTTCGGGGTCGGGGTGTTCACCACCTTGCTGGTGGCGAACCACTTTTTCTTCGTCACCCGGTCCGCGGTACAGTACGGGTTCCCCCCCGGGGCCTTTGTGCAGCTGGTGGCCTATCGCCTCCCGACGCTCGTGGGCTTCGCCCTCCCCATGGCGGTGTTGTTCGGCACCGTCCTGGGCTACGGCCGTCTTGCGGAGGGGAGGGAGATCGAAGCCATGCAGACGGGCGGGATTCCACCCGAGCGCATCCTCTTGCCGGGTGTGCTGGTGGCCGCGGTGGTGAGCGCGGCGAGTTACGGCCTGGGGGAGGGAGTGGTGCCCTGGGCAGAGCTGCAGTACCGGCGGGCCTGGAGCCGGGCCGTGGGAAGCCCTCGGGCGGAGGACGTCCGGTGGAACGTCCTGTTTCGGGATCGCATACAGGACGGCAGCGAGGTGGTGGTCTCCGCCCACAGACTGGACCTCTCCGCCGGGACTCTGGAGCGGGTGACCGTGCAGCAGCACCGGGACGGGCGGCTCGTGCGGGTGATCGAGGCGGAGCGCGCCACCTGGGGGCCGGGGGGATGGACCTTCCACCGGGGCCGCATGGTGGTGCTGGAGGACGGGGTCCTGCTGACCGGATTCGAAGTACTCCGGCTGCGCCTCGCCCGCTCCCCGCAGGAGGTGGCTCCACCCGAGAGGACGGTGCTGGAGATGAGCATCCGGGAGATCCGGCAGGAGCTTCGGAGGCTCCGGCGCGATGGACAGCTCACCCGGCCGCTTGAGGTGGATCTCGCAGGGAAGTACGCGCTCCTGGGGACCCCCTTCGCCTTTGCCCTCCTAGGCTTCCCCCTGGGGCTGGTACACCCTCGGGGCGGTCGGGGGATTGCCTTCGGGCTCGTGGTTCTGGTGCTCATCGGCTACTACCTCCTCACCACCGCCAGCACCCTCCTGGGGCAGGCGGGCTACCTCTCTCCGGCCCTCGCGGCCTGGCTCCCGAATCTGGTGACCGCGGGAAGCGGGATCGTTCTGGTGTGGCGCAGGCGGTGAGGCGCGCGCTGCACGTGGGGATTGCCCTCTCTGCGTTCCTCCTGTTCTGGCGCCTGGGAACCTCCCCCTTGTGGGATCAGGACGAGGCGAAGTACGCGGGCATCGCGCAGGAGATCCTGCGGACCGGGGACTGGGTCACCCTGCGGTGGAACGGGGAACCGTGGTTCGTCCACCCGCCCCTTTACTTCTGGCTTGTGGCCGCCACCGGCAGACTTTTCGGGGTGACCGAGTTCACGGCCCGGTTCTGGTCCGCGGTAGCTGGTGTGCTCGGGGTGCTCGTCACAGGGCTGCTCGGCCGGGAGCTCTTCGGCCCCCGGTGCGGGGTGCTCTCGGCCTTCGTCTTGGCCACCACCCTCCAGTGGTGGGCGCAGGCGCGGCTGGCGGTCTTCGATCCCCTCCTCGTGCTGTGGATGCTGCTGTCCTTCCTCGGGTTCTGGCGCGGATACGCGCGGGGGGAACGTCGGGCATACCTCCTGGCCTTCGTGGCCTCGGCCTTGGGGACCCTCACGAAGGGGTTCGTGGCCGCGGCGGTTCCGGGCGCGGTGGGGTTCCTGTTCCTGGTGCTCCGCCGGGAGCTGGGCCGGTTACGGGAGGTGCCGTGGATTCCCGCTCTTCTGAGCTATGCGGTGTTGGGGTGCGGGTGGTATGGGATCCAGGCCGTCCTGCACGGGGCGGCCTTTCTGCGCACCGCCCTCGGCTACTACACCCTGAACCGGTACGTGGGCGTGGTGGAGGGGCAGAGCGGCCCCATCTGGTACCACGTGCCGGTGCTCGTCCTGGGCCTTCTGCCCTGGACTGCCTTCCTCCCGGAGGCCTGTTCAGGGGCGGTGCGGGAAAGGAGGGATCCCCGCTCCCTCTTCCTCCTCGTGTGGCTCGCCTTCGGATTCGCTTTCTTCTCCCTCGCGGGCACGAAGCTCCCGAACTACGTGCTGAGCCTGTACCCCGCGGCGGCCCTCCTCATCGGCCGGGCGCTGGAGGCCGGGACGTTTGGGGAGGAGGAAAAGCCACGGGGTGGGTGGAGACTCCTGGCGGCCCTCTGCGCGCTCTTCGGGGCTGCGGTGGCGGCCTACGGAGCGCTGCTGTACCCCTCCCAGACCCGGGCCCTCGTGCCAGCCCTCGTCCCCCCCGTGGCCGCCCTGGTGGCAGGAGGAGGGGTTGCCGCGCGGTTGGGCCTGCGCGGCTCCGTCAGAGGTGCGGTGCTGGCCCTCGGCGGCAGCAGCCTGCTGTTCTTCGCCCTCGCCGTCGGCATCGCCCTGCCCGAGGTGGACCGCCACCGCTCTGGCCCGGAGGTGGGGCGGACGGCGGCGTCGGTGGCGCGGCCCGGGGATGTTCGGATCGGCTTCCGCACCCTCAACAGCCTCATCACGTACAGCGGCCTGCACTGGCGGTACGCGGAGGATGAGGACTCCCTCCGGGGCATGCTCTGCGCGGTCCCCTCCCCTCGGAGGGCCGTGGTGGTGGTGCCGGAGCGGTTCTACCACCCGGACCTGCTCTCAGGCCTGCGGACGGTGCGGCAGGTAGGAGGCCATCTGCTGCTGGAGAAGCCCGCGGGCGAAAGGATACCGGCGTGTCTTCGGTCCACCGAACCTCCCGTTCCGCGACAAATCCGAACCCGATGATCCCCTCTGCGGGCGCTCTGCCGCTTCCTACCGGAGCCCCAGGGCCCCGGGGGCGTGCGGTATGCTGGAGGGCGATGGAGATCGGCTACCTCCTCCTGCCCCTGCTGCTCTTGATCAGCGGGCTCATCGCGTATGTGGGAAACGTGGTCGGCCGCCGGGTAGGGAAGCAGCGCCTCAGCCTGTGGGGCCTGCGCCCCCGGACCACCGCCCACATCGTGACGGTGCTCACCGGGATGCTCATCCACCTCCTCACCGTGGGGACCCTCCTGGGGCTCTCCCGGGACGCCCGCACGGCCCTGTTCCGGCTGCGGGAGACGGTGAGGCAGCTGGAGGAACGCGCGGAGGCGTTGCGGCGGGACATCGCCCGGCTGGAACAGGGCACCATCGCCGTGCTCAGCGATCAGGAGCTGGCCCGGGAAGTGTTGGATGGGCGCCTCGGGCCTTCGGAGGTCCGGGAGGCCTTCTTCCGGCTGCGTCAGCGGGCCGTGGAGTTCGCCACAGGTCAGGGGGCAGGCCCCGATGCGAACGGGAACGTGATCGTGCCCTTTCAGCCGGGGATCTCCTGGGAGGCCATCGAGCGCCTCATCCGACGTCGCAGGCAGGAGGTGGTGGTCCGCATCGTCAGCACCAAGAACGCACTCGCGGGGGAGCCCGTGCCCGTGGATGTACAGCTGGTCAAGAACGAGCTCGTGTTTCGAAAAGGGCAGGTGCTCGAAGCGGGAATGGTGACCCCCGGCCCGCGGGAGCAGGTACGGGACGCCCTGTTGCTCCTGGCGCAGGCAGCCTCGCAGCGCGCGGGGCCGCCAGGCCGCAGCCGCATCCTGAGCGCCCCGCAGACCCGGGTGAACGGCCCGCCCTATGTGGTGGTGGACGGAGACTCGGGTCGGCGCATCACGGACCAGATCCTCCGGCGAGGGGTGCCCACCCGGGTGCGCGTGGTGGTGCTCCGGGATGCCTTCACCGAGGGTCCCCTGTGGCTCGGGTTCGAGCTCGGAGGGACATCCCCGTAAGCCCCCATGGGTCAACGGTGGACAGGGCCGTAGACCCGCGCTATCCTGAGGCCGCGCGGGCCAAGGGAAGTCCGGTGCAGGGGCCCGGGCCCCGAGTCCGGCGCGGTTCCCGCCGCTGTAACCGGGGAGCCGAGCCCACAGCAACCCACTGGGCCGGAGGGGTGCAAGCTGCCGGCCTGGGAAGGGCGGGCGAGGCGAGGATCCGGAGCCAGAAGACCTGCCCGCGCACAGACCCACCCCCTTCGGGGGTTAAGTGGAGGTGGGCCCGTGCGCACACGCCCTCTTGTCCTGGCTTGCTGGAGTATTCTCCTCCCGCTCCTCTCCGCCCTGTCCGCTTCGGCCCAGGTACCGCCTGTCTTCGAGGGCGAGGAGGTGGTGGTAGCAGGCCGTCGGCCCCAGCCCGTGGTGGGCACGCCCACGTACGTGACGGTGCTGGGAGGCGAGGAGCTGCGCAGGTTAGGGTTTTTGACCGTGGGCGAGGCGCTGCGGTTGCTGGCGGAGGTGTACGTCCGGGAGGCCTACCCAGGGCCGGGCGGTCTGCTCCAGCCCAGCATCCGGGGCACGAGCCCCCTCCAGGTCCTGGTGCTCCTGGACGGCGTCCCCCTTAACCCCACCGCTCAGTTCGGCGTGAACCTCGCCACCCTTCCCCTCGCGGAAGTGGAGCGCATCGAGGTCCTGCGGGGCCCGTACTCCGCCCTGTGGGGGAGCGGAGCCCTGGGAGGCGTGATCCACGTCATCACCCGCAGGCCCGAGCGCGCACGGATCTCTGCCGGCTACGGGAGTTTCGACACCGCGCAGGCCCACCTGAGCCTGGGAGGGGGTTCCGAAGCCCTCCGGTACGGTCTCGGCGCTGAGCTCCTCACCACGGGCGGGTTTCTGCCCAACGGCGACGCGCGGCGCCTCACCGCCACCGGGCGGATCTCCCTTCCCGCGCTCCCGATGGGCGATGTGGAGCTGAGCTTCCACCACACGGACGGGCGCTCCGGCCTTCCCGGGCCCTCCTTCCTGCCCACGCCCTCCGACCGGCAGTCCGATTGGCGCACGGTCGCAGGCCTCACCTGGCGGCGGGGGGAGCCAAACCTGCCGGAGCACCTGTTCCGGATGTGGTGGTACGGGGAGGGGCTCGCGTACACCTCTCCCGGGTACGGGTCCGATGCCCGGGGGAGCGCATACGGCGCGAACTGGCAGCGGATCCTGCGCCTGCCCACGGGAGCCCTCCTGACCCTGGGCGCGGAATGGCAGGGTGCCAGCTACCGCTTTCAGGATTCCTTCGGGGGCTACGCCGCGGACGACGCCGCCCTTTCGGGCTACGGGCAGGTCGACCTTGCCCTGCTAGACCGGACGCTCCTGGGCGTGGGCGCCCGGTTGGACCTACACCGCACCTGGGGGATGCAGCTCAACCCCAGGTTGGGGTTCGTGCACTTCCTGGGTCCCGGCGTCCGGGTCCGAGGGAGCGTGGGCCGCACCTTCCGGGGGCCCACCTTCGGGGAGCGGTTCTTCCCGGGGTGCAGCGACCCAAATTTGAGGCCCGAAAGCGCGTGGTCCCTGGATCTGGGCATGGAGGCGGAGGTACGGGAAGGGCTCCTGGTCCGGCTCAACGGCTTCTACACGGACTCCCGGGACCTCATCACGGGCGGTTGCCCCCCGCAGAACATCGGCTCCGCCCGCATCCAGGGGCTCTCCGCGGAGGCGGTAGGCCGGCTGGGAGACCGGTGGTCGGTGCTGGGAAACCTCACCTGGTCAGACGGACTGGACCGGACCACCGGCCTACCACTGCTGCGCGTGCCGGGGTGGACCGCGAACTTGGCCCTGCGGTATGAGGTGAGCCCCCAGAGCTCCCTGACCCTCGTGGCGCACTACGTCGGCGAACGCCCCGACCTCGACTACGCCACTCTCCCCCCCAACCGGATCCTCCTGCCCTCTTACCTCACCCTGGGCCTCCGGTACGAGATACGGTGGAGGAACTGGACCGTGCAGGCCGTAGTGGACAACCTCCTGGACGCCCGCTATGAGACCCTCCGGGGGTATCCCGCCCCGGGGCGATCCGTGTACCTGCGGTTTGGGGGGAGCTTCTGATGCGTCCCCTGATTCTGCTGGCGGCCCTCCTCGTGAGTACGGGGTGCTCCGGCACCCCGCGCACTCCGCCTCCTCCCGCAAACCCGTCCCCCTTCCACCTTCCCGGGCCAACCGCGGAGGAAGAAGGAGATCCGGGGAGGGCGCAGGCAGCCCAGCCCGGGAGACGGGAGCACCGGGATCTCGCATACCCCCGTACCCCGCTCCCCTCCATGCGTCCTTCAGAACTCCGTCGGCCGTCCCTCACGAGACGGCAAAAAGCCACGGTTGCCCCCCTCGTCCGGCCTTCCCCGAAGTCCGGAAGATCCTCGGCTGACCAGGCAGCCGCGTCGCACCTCCCCACCCGGGAGTTCCGCGCGCAGGGATTCCCCACCGCAGAAAAGGGATCCCCGGCAGGTGGGCTTCCCGTCCATGGATCGGAACCGGCTTCGCCAGCCCTGGCCATCGAGACCCCGCGAGGATCAGCCGGGGGCGATGTCCCCCCTCCGCAGACGCCTGCTTCCGATCTGACCCCTCCTCCTCCCGGGTCTTCTCCCGGCCCGGAGCCTACACCCTCTCCGACCCTCCTTCCGCCCCGGCCGCTCGTGATGCCGCACCCAGCCTACCCGGATGTTTACACCCTCTCCATCCAGCGCTCCCACCTTACCTCCGAAGCGGCCCTCCGGGTCCCGGAAGGCCGCGTGCGCATGAAGCTCCTGGTGCAGACGGACGGGACCGTGGGCTCGGTGGAGGTCCTGGTCTCCTCCGGGATTCCGGAGCTGGATCGAGCGACCGCGGAGGCTCTGAAGGCCTGGCGGTTTGAGCCGGCCCGGCAGGACGGGAGACCTATCCTTGCGTACTACGTGCTCTGGGTGACCTTCCGGGTGGAGCCCTGACATGAGGGTCCTCGCGGTGGATCCGGGCCGAGGGAAGTGCGGGATCGCGGTGTGCCACGAGGAGGGGATCCTTCACCGGGAGGTGATCCCCCGGGAGAGTCTGGAGGAACGGCTCCGGGAGCTCGCGACGCGGTTCGGGGTGGAGGTGGTGGTGGTGGGAGACCAGACAGGGTGCCGGGAAGTCACGGCCCTGGCAAAGCGGTTGGGTCGGCCTGTCGTACCGGTCTCCGAGCGGGGAACCACCCTGGAGGCCCGCATCCGCTACCTCCGAGACCACCCCCCCCGAGGTCTGCGCCGGCTCCTTCCGGCCTTCTTGCGGGTCCCCGACCGTCCCTACGACGACTACGTGGCGGTCCTCCTCGCGGAGCGATTTTTCGCAGCGGGCCAGAGGGGGAGGAGGAAATCCGTTTGACGGCGCGAAGATTCGGAATGTAATCTGGAGAACGGACACCGGCTCCTCCGGAAAGGGGCGGAAGGCGGGAAAGGAGGTGGGGGAGTTGTATGCCATCATGCCGCCGGAGGGGGTGTCGCAGGGGAGGAAGCGCTGAGTCGACGGTGGAGGAAACCGGAAGACTCCCCGACACGGTTAGCGCGAGGCTCCCTGGGCTTTACTAGACATCGTACTCAATGGAGGGGTGCTACATGGCGAGGAAGACCGCAGGTGCAGTGGTTCTGGCCATGGTCCTAGCCCTCGTCGCCCCGGGGTTCACCCAGCCGTTTGCGGATGTTCCGACGAACCACTGGGCGTACGATGCGATTGCGGAGTTGGCGGCGAAGGGGTTGATT